>CACLQQ010000043.1 GCA_902609095.1 uncultured Bacteroidota bacterium
AGCCACAACCGAGATCTTATGAGCCACCAAAAGGAGCTGGATTTTGGACGTACTCTGCAGATCCAGAGAGAGCATTATTCCCATATTGGGAGAGCGTGAGAACATTCGTAGTATCTACTAACGAAACGACTACAGTTGCACCGTTGGTCTATAGTGAGGATCCTACTAGTGATTACTATCAGCAGATGCAAGAGGTCTATGATTTGAACAATACTGCCGAGGCAAAAGATAAGGAACAGTTATGGATAGCGGAGTTCTGGGGAGATGATGTAGAGGGCTTAACATTTAGTCCACCAGCCAGACAAATATCTATAGCGAATCAGTTGATAGACTACTATGACCTGGATTTAGCAGAGTCCTTACACCTCATGGTGAAACTTGGCTTCAGCCTTAATGATGCTGCTGTATCTGCCTGGAAATATAAGTATGAGCATATGGTTATGAGGCCTAATGTCTTCATCAATGAGTTTATAGATCCGTCGTTTCAAACTAATTTATATCGCTTAGTATACTGGCCGAACCCTTCATTCCCTGGATATCCATCGGGTCATTCAACATTTGCATCTGCTGCTGCAGGAGTATTTATAAATTTCTTTGGAGATGCTACCGATTTCACTGATGTATCCCATGAAGGCAGAACTGAGTTCAGAGGAGCGCCTAGAAATTTTATGACATTCACAGCAATGGCAGAAGAAAATGGATACTCAAGAATTCCATTGGGTGTGCATGTAAGAATGGACTGTACTGAAGGACTAAGATTGGGTTACGAAATCTCAGATGGAGTAAATGATTATAATTTGAAACGCCGACCTACGTAGATTAAATCAATCAATGATTTTCAAAGATCTTTCTCTTTTTGGGGAAGGTCTTTTTCAATTTTTTGGCATCAATGTATAGTATGTTTCGCCTGCTTTATTGATTTTTTCGTTGACTAAAAATCCAGCCATCATTAGACCTTGTACTCTTTCCCTATCTATGGGATTATTGTTGAGGAAAAATTGATTATCTGGATTAATCTTTAGAGGTTTAGGAATCCGATTTTTAAAATCTACAGAAGGAATACGATTGGTGCTTCTATTGATAGCGTCTAATACAATACTTTTTGAACCATGATGCCCCCCAAACGAGGTATATTGAATCCTTCCTTTGACACCACTGATGATCAATGTTGGAAAGGATACTAATTTGAAGTTCGCCTCTAATCTGTCTATTGATTCTGGTCCAAATAATAAGGTAGTACTAGAATCTTGATAAGAAAGTCGCTGTATGATCAGGGAAATGAATATTCACAAAGATCAGATTATTCATATCCTGATATTCTGCTTTTATTTCATCTGTAATTCTATTCAAGTAATCACAAGGTGGACAGTCATCTATTGTAAATAATATTACTAAGCCTAAAGAATCTAAGTTTCTCATATTAAAATCATTGCCTGTAGCTGACTCGATATTAAATTGTGGAAGAGGATCATTGATTTCGAGGCTATTAAGGTTGTCTTTCATTATTTGAAGAAATGCTCTTTTTTCTTCTTCAGTTGACTTAGTAATTAAGATATGTAAAAAGTTGCCGTCATCATCAAGTACCGGGTTAGCCGTATAATCCCCAGTCTTCATCAAAGGGCCAAATGATTGCATGTCAATAATATTTCCTTGTTCATCTTTTGTTATAGGATTCTTTGGAATACCTCAGTCCTGAGTATGCAGCATACTCCCTGAAAGACTAACAATTATTACAGCAATGAGGAACTCAGCTAATCTTTTGTTTAATTTTTCAAAGATTTAAATTAAAAATTGGAGGACTGTTAAGATGATCATACTGCTAAACCCCAATAAAAAGGTACCTATACTATGAGTCCGATATCCCTGACTGACATTTAATTCAGATAACTGTGTTACCACCCAGAAGAAACTGTCATTGGCATGTGAGACTCCAGCGGCTCCGGCACCAATAGCCACAACCGAGAGGGCCATATCTATTTCTGTATCTAAGCCCATAGATATCAATAAAGGACTAATTATGGATGCCGTGGTGATGATACTCACTGTGGAGGATCCTTGAGCTGTCTTTAAACCCATGGCGATCAGATAAGGTAGCCAGATACCAATGCTCAGAGAGGATAAACTGGACTCTAATAGATTACTCAGGTCGGATTGTTGAAGCACCATACCAAAGGCTCCTCCAACTCCAGTAATTAATATAATAACTGCACCTGAGGCCATGGCCTTTCCAACCCATCCATTGGGGCTGAGGAACTTTGAACTGAATTTTTTAGGTAGTGTAAATGAGATAAGCATTCCAATAATTAGTGCAGGAACAGGTAATCCGATGAATCCAATAATCTGAGTTACTACAGATTCTCCTAAAGGAGAGGAGGGGAGGTCTCTTACAGATTTAAGAATGATTAAAACAATCGGAATTACGATTGGTAGTGCGCTATGCCAAGCCGCAGGTAGATTGGATGGATCAGAGCTTATGTTTTGAGGGGCTTTTTCTTGAACTTGCTTTGATGATATCTGGATCTTATCTCCCATATACCTTGCGAACAATACACATAAAGACACAGAGATAATGCTCGCAATTAATCCATATATAATAACCAATCCTAAGTCTGCTCCTATGATACCTGCAGCGGCTATTGGGCCTGGAGTAGGAGGCACCATGGTATGGGTAGCCATTAATCCTAAGGAAAGTGAAACTGCAGTTCCAGCTATTGAGACTCCTGCCTTGGAAGACAAGGTCTTATTTAGGGAAGATAAAATGATGAAACCACTATCAGCGAAGACGGGTATGGCTACAACATAACCCATCATAGCCATCGTACTGTGAATTCGTTTTTTACCTATTATCCGCAATATCAATTCAGATAGTGCCATGGCGCCACCTGAGTGCTCTAAGAATGCTCCAATGAGCAATCCAGCAATGATGACTATTCCTATGCTACCGATTGTTTCACCAAAACCTACATTGATTGTATCAACAAGTGAAATCGGATCCATTCCCGTTCCTAATCCGAAAATTAGAGCAGCTAAGAGTAAGGCGAGAATGGGGTGTATATCATACTTAGTAGTCCCAATGATTATGAGAACTACGGAAATGAATAACCAGATAATCGCCATAACTAACGGTGTATATTACATCAATGAAAAGTTCATCTGTGGAGGTCCTGATTCACTGGAAAATGACACATTAACTAATGCAGCGAATGTCAACATTCCAAATTTATCTGCATCCTTAGGGTTGTAGATTATGAATAATTTGTCAACAACGCCATCAACTGAATTAGTCACAGGTATGTGAACCAATCCTGCTTCTGAATCCTTGGCTGGAATATCCATTCTTCCGCTTCCTACTAACTCTCCGTTTGGTGAATTAGCTCTAACTTCTAATTCAATACCCTTGCTTGGTGCGGACTGCCAACCAGCAATAATATTCACGGATTTTACTCCTGTTAAATCGATGTTCTCATAAGCAAATGAACCCCCACCTCTTGGTAATATTAGAAGCTTCACTCCTCCGAATTCAACTGGATTAAAAGACTCAACGTCTACCACACTTCCTAAATCAAATGAACTGCTCTTAAGTGCCATACGCTTAGAACCTGTCAGTGCCCTAATCCCTTCATGACCCTTATCAGTATAACTAGCGGTCATCACGAGGGTTTTTCCTTCATTGCCCTCAGTTGGAGTAAAGGATCCAACAGGCGGCATTGATGTATTTTCTTTATCTCCTAATGATTGGATGTATATGGCGATTAGTCGTGCATCGTTCTTATCCAGATCAGGATGAGCAGGCATATTAGTCTCACCCCATACACCTGTACTACCATTGATGATTGTTCCCTGTAAGTAAGCTGTTGTATTTGGCTCATTTTCATATTTGAGGGTAATATCCGTATATGATGGTCCGATAGACTTGCCTGAAGCTTTATGGCATGCCTTACAGTCTAAACCATTCGTTAGCGTTTCACCTTGTGCTGCGTCTGATATCACCTGATGGCCCACACTCATAGCGGCCTCATCATATCCGTCCAGGTAATCCACTGAAACAAATATTTTGGATAGATCTATAGCAGTACCATCTTCTGGGTCAGTTATACTGACTTCATATTCTATAGGTACACCCGTCATAAAGAAAGAACTGTTACCTCCCTTTAGGGCGATCTCAACTGATGGAGTTGTATTACCACTTACAATAGAGATTGGCTCAGATGAGGCTTTCATATTCTTATCATCAGCTACCTCCACATTGATTTCAAATTCTCCCGGTTCATTATACGTATAGCTTATACTACTTTCTTGACTTTCCATAACTACCCCATCTCCCATGTCAAATCTGTAGCTCAATGGATCTTCTTCAAGATCAGTTGCACTTACTGCTATATTAATTGATAGTGGACTTGTCCCGGTAACATGGTCGACGGCTACATACTCAATCGTAGGAGGCAAGTTATCACCATTGTACTTAATGAAACCTAATCCTGAATCCTCATTTTGAGCGAACCAACCACTACCATATTCTAACAGATATATCGTACCATCATCTGCAATCTCCATATCAATAAGATTGTAGACATCGATGTATGGAGCAAATGGTTCAAGATCTAATAATTCACCACTTTCATTGAAAGTTGCCGCCTTCATCCATCCTCTCATCCAGTCATAGATGATGGTTTTATTATCGTAGTATGCTGGTAAGGTATTGGCTCCTTTGTACAAATCTGAATAAAATGTAGGTCCTGCCATAGCGTTTCTTCCCCCACTTTCTAACTGTTGATGAAGTGTGCTCTCACCATAATCGTAATAAATGTAGGCGGGCTGGGCGGGAGGTAATTCTTGTAATCCTGTATTGTTTTTAGAATTGTTGACAGGCTTAAGTGGATCAAATACTGCTCCCGACTCACCGTTGCTATAATCATAGGTATGATATGCTTTGTTGTCAGCTATGAATAGAGGCCAACCAAAGTTACCTGCTTTAGTGGCGACATTCATCTCATCATATCCTCGAGATCCTCGAGTACCAAAAGCATCTTCTCGGGCATCAGGTCCAACATCGCCCCAGAATACCCAATGTTTCTTAGGATCCACTGAGATTCGATATGGGTTTCGATGACCCATGGTATAGATCTCTGGACGAGTTTTAGAGGTGCCCACTGGAAATAGGTTGCCCTCTGGTATATCATATGAGCCATCTTCATTCACTCTGATTCTTAGAATCTTTCCTCTTAGATCATTAGTATTTCCGCTTGACCTACGAGCGTCATACTGTTCTTTTCCAGGCAGGTCATTTAGTGGAGCATATCCGTTATTAACGAATTGTGCATCTGGTTCGTCAAATGGGGTAGAGTTGTCACCAGTAGATAGATATAATAATCCGTCACTACCAAAAGCAATAGAGCCTCCTGTATGGCAGCAGATTTTCCTCTGGCTGGCAACATCCATGATGACTTGCTCAGAACTCATGTCAAAATTACCATCTGCGTATTTGAATCGGGAGAGTCTGTTCACCCAATCTGGTCCAGTAGGACTGTAATATGTGTATATCCAATTATTTTCAGCATGATTGGGGTCTTTTTGTAAACCCATAAATCCTTCTTCCGCATTTACGCCGGGAACACCTGATTGATGGTATACATCTAATTTTGCGATCTCTTTGAGCTCTTTGGTTTCATGGCTGTACAGCTTCAACCCTCCTCGACGCTCCGCAATCAGCACATCCTTATTAGGAAGTACGGTCATCTCGGTTGGCTCGTAGAATTCACCCATCGTAAGTATTTGTTTAGTCAACCTCCTTTGATCAGGAGGGTATTGTGCGCTAGCCTTTGAGTAATTCAGTTTTTTATTATCACCTACAGCGTATTGTATTCCGGCCAACAGGTGTTTGAGGTAGTTTTCTTCTTCATAGCTTTCTTCTGTATGACCCAGGGCTGTATAAAATGCTCTACCCCCATCATATTCATGATACCATGCCATAGGATGGTAATCCCCATTTTCTCCACCTTCATAAGAGCTTTCATCAACGGTCATTATGACATTGATATCTGGATTGATATTGACGAAGTTGTATAGCTCATCCACTCGCGTCCATATCGAATCTTGGAAAAACGACGTCGCAGGAAAGTCAAAATTCTTAATGATAAAGTCGGCTTCTTGGGTCGCAGGATGACTTTTAAAATATGCCCCTACTAATCCACCATACCAGGCCCATCCATATTCTGTATCTGCAGCGGCGTGAACTCCAACATAACCTCCTCCTGCTTGAATATATCGCTCAAAGGCTATCTCTTGATCTCTCTTGAGGATATCCATAGTTGTATTTAGAAAAATTACCGCAGCATATTGTTCTAAGCCCTCCTCAGTGAAAGCACTTGAGGATATAGTGGTATCCACTTCAAAGCCATTTTCTGTACCCAGTTTCTGGATAGCAGCAATTCCGTTAGGAATACATGAATGCTTGAATCCGACGGTTTTCGAGATCACTAACACCTTAGGGTCTCCTTTTCGGGAACTACAACTGGTAATCATAAGCGCAGCTAAAAAGGTACTACAGAATAAAAAGAATAGCTTTTTCATAGGACGAAATTTTTCAATAATACTGAATAAATAGAAAGATAGCTAAGGCTTTAAACATTACTCGAATGAATCAATAAAAACCTTAAATTAAGTATGATTTACTTGTATGCCTTGTAAATCGTAGAAATTCCACCCATTTGAGGTAGTATTTCTACTTTATGGTATCCAACCTTTTCGAGTATTTTCTTTAAGGGTTCTCCATAAGGGAAAACATGTGCGGAATCACCTAAGTAGTTATAGGCTCTTTTATCTGAAGAAAACAAACGACCTACCAGAGGAAGAATGACTTTAGTATGAATCCAATAGCCTTGCTTCATGGGGAAAGACTCAGGGACTGAGGTCTCTAAAATAACAAGTATGCCTTCAGGACTGAGGACTCTATTTATTTCAGATAAACCCTTTTCTAAGTCTTGAAAATTACGGACACCATAAGTAACAGTTGCAGCATCATATGAGCTATCCGGGTATGGAAGGTTTTCGGCATCTCCTAATTCAAAGTTGATCACTGTTTCTAGGTTTTGGTCTTTGATTTTCTGTCTCGCAACACCCAGCATTCCTGGAGAAATATCTATGCCTGTAATCTTATCAGCTCTAGAATCTTTGAAGAGAATTGGCATATCTCCTGTACCCGTAGCGATATCCAAAATGAACTTTGGTTTGTGATTTGTGACTATCTGAAGTACTTTTTTCCTCCAACCGATATCCATACCAAAAGTGATCAAACGATTCATTCGATCATAATGCCCTGATATATTATCAAACATCTCAGTTACCTGAGACTTCTTATCAGTTTCTTTTTCTGAGTAGGGTTTGATAGAGGTTTGTTCTTCCATGAACTCTTCGGTCTTACATAATAATTTACTAACATCGTCGAATCAAAAAAGATTAGATAACATCAGGTATTACTTCTTCAATTCCTTCTGAATCTTACTTGATAACCTACTGAGGTTCAGATTTCGAGGATCTAATTGATTGCCTTTTTTTGCATAGCGAAGTGCTTTGAGATACTCTGACTTTTGGAAATGGATATCTGCATATACCGCATTGGGCTTAGGGTAGGAGTTGACAGATAATTTTTTTTTCGAGGTCATGAGCTAGCTTGATCGATTCATCATATTTACCTGATTCTGCGAGCATTGATGCTCTACAGCCATCCAAAAAAATATTGAACTGATGGCCAGATTGGAGGTATACCTTTAATGAGTCCATAGCATGCTCATACCCATTAATGGCATGAATGATTTCTATATATTCTGCAAATAGATAGGTTTCAGAAGGATATTTAGTGACAACTTTTCCAAAATTCGTATAGGCTAATTGCAATGCAGAACGGCAAATACTATCAACTTTAGGATCCATCCTCTTGACGAGCATTAGTTAGTTCGATGAAGGACTGATATACTGCTAATAAAAGGGCTTCGTCACCGTCGAGTTCATTTTTTTCATTTAGGGTCTTTTGGAGAAGAGATTTTCTCTCATCAAGATCTAATGTGAGATGAGCGAGAGTACTTGCTGATAATAAAAAGTCAGGATTATGTTCTAAAGAATTTCGGTAAGACAACTCTGATGGGCCACAAAAGACCTCATGCATGATCTGTTGCCAACCCAATTAATAGTAATATTTAGCTGAGTCACTTGCAGTACTGTAGTCCAACTTATTAAACAGTTCTACACTAATTTTAGTCTTCTTATCTGAATTACATGAGTGAATGGTTAGTATAGCGACTAAAAGAAATATGAGTCTATTCATCAGTTATATTTCTCTATCAGCGTTTTGCTCAAATAACTTGGACACGTTCTTTTGAACTGAGTCGAGGATGAATTCGTAGTTCATCAGTATGGTAATGGAGTTGTAAGAGTATTGAGATTCTTGAGTTTTAAGAAGTTCAAGGTTTAGAAATCCTCTCAGAAGATTATCGCTTTGGCTAAACGAAAAACACCAGTCCAATCCAATTACTATCGAGGAGTTAGGGCTATCTATCTTACATTTTACAGTCAGATGTAACCTGTCATTTTCTAATACATGAACTTTTTGTTCATTAGGATTCTGTGTTCCATTTTGATAGGTAGTAAAATTAGTTCTTAAGCTACCTATTATCTCAAGTCGATTTGTTAGTTGTTTAGAAACTCCAAAAAAGAGATTCGCTGCGGGTTCCGTTCCCCCTTCAAATATAGTTGTGCTCTCTGCAGCATCTTCAAGTGATAACAAATCATACGCAGCGACACCTGTTATGTGTGAAAGATTTGCCCATATTTGGGTGCTATCAGCGAGAGTTTTTGAATACCCTAAGTTGATTTCTCAACCGTACTTTACCTCAGGTTGAATATTGAAATCTGTTTAATTTATAAAATCAAACTGTCTTTGGTTAACCTTGATAGTTAAGCTTTCCAAGCTCGCACCTATGTTAATTGGGTAATCAAGTGGTGTAGTAACAACGATACCGAATTTTTGATCTTCTAACTCCAAGGCGGCACCTAATTTGGTTACCATGGATAGTGTTGAAGAGTATCCTACATCACAGGTTTGTGAGAAGAAGTTTTCTTGGATCCAAGTAATTTCATTTAATGATTCCTTTTATATACTGTATCTATAATTTGTACCGAGTTTACTCCAGAACTGGCTTAAGCCTAATGAAAATTTAGGAGTGATTTCAAATGATTACCCCAATCCCACCCAGGTTTCATCTCCCGTATATCGGTAGCTGAATGACTTGGTATCAATCCTATTGTCTGTCAAGGTTTCTTCGCTGTAATCAAACCCATTGCTCCAAGAGTCTTTTTGGAGCAATGTGAAAACGATATCGAAGTCATTGATATTTGTACTGTAGGTCACTAACGTAGGATTCAGACTAAAGTCTCTTGATACTGTTTTCTTATCGATACCAAAATATCCACTATAGTTATACGAAGTATAATTAGGCATCAATAATGCTAAATCTAATAATTTGTCTTGAGCATATCTGAGGGCAGCAGGATTATAGTAAACCATGCTGTGGTCTTGACTGCCTGTAGTTACAGCACCGCCCAATAATGTACTTCTCATACCATATTGCTGAGTATTATAATAAAAGCTCTGACCGGATAGGCTTAAGCTTAAACTGAGTGATATGATAATCAATATAAACCTTACAAATATATTGTTGAGAAGTCTAAAATAACTTTTATAGTATGATTGATCAGACCGTAATGTGTTTATTACTGATTCTGAATTGATGCATAAAAGAATCGCAATTCCTTGATAAGACCATTATGCCACTTTTGCATGAAGGCTTCGTCCAAAATCTTCTTTCCCAATTCTATACCATCAAATACGAAGTTCATCCTGCCCCAAACCAATTGTTGGTTTTCATCTATTACCACATCCTCTATACTTATTGAATTGGACTTCATACTTTGAATTACGGCCTCTTCTTTAGCACGAAGCAGGGTTTTACCGATAAGAGGTTCATTATGATTTTCATAGTGATGAATATTGTCGTGATAGTACAGGTCTGTGGCCTCTAAACCTTTGTTCTGCAGTAGTAATTCTTGATAACCTAAGAATAGGTTTGATAATGTATCGGTCTTTGACATCTTCTTCGTAAGTTTTGGCTCCTAACTCATTAGATAGTTCGAGGTAAAATTAAGCGATAATCAAGAAGTATCTTTGTCTCTTCATAATTATGGGTGTAAGTCTGATGTATGTTTATGGGCAATAAAAACCTAACGTTTTTTTAATCGCAGCGGATGATTTAGGTAATGGAGATTTGGCTTGCTATGGACATTAGTTTATAAACTTTCCTAATTTGGATGAATTAGCTGAATAAGGCATTAGATATACTCATGCATACAGTGCTTATCCTCTCTATTCTCCATCAAGAGCAGCCCTTTTGATTGGTTGTACGCCATATCGCATTGGGGTCAGAAGTTGGATACCTCAAGGTCAGTATATCTATGTCTGTGAACAAGAACAAAATATTGCCATACTTCTACAGGAGTCTGACTATCAGACTTTTCTCAGTGGGAAGTGGCGTCTCAATGGAGGGTTAGATTATACTGGTCATACACAACAATCAGACCACGGATTTGATCATTGGATTGCCTTGCATGCTTTTGCTATACCAAATCATAAAGAGGCAATCAATATATTTCAGGATGGAAATTTGCTTAAAGGGGTTAAAGGATATAGTGTGGATATTTTTGCAGATCAAGCAATCGAGTATTTGGAGCATAGAGATGAGGATACTCCCTTCTTTATATACCTGTTCATGGCCGAGCAATATTCTGAAATTGCCAGTCCATCAGAATTTACCGATTGCCATTCAGAGCATACTACCGGTGAGATTCGCTTAGATAGTTTATACGATCGAGGCCCTGGAGAGTACTATGCTAATATCAGTTATAAGGATGACCAGATTGGTAGAGTTCTGGATTATCTCAGAGATCATGACTTAGAAGAAAATAACATGGTCATATACATAAGTGATAATGGCCCGGTAACAGATCAATGGAGATATTGGTATGAGGTGAATATGTATAGTGATACGGGTGGTTTGAGAGGTCGGAAAGCCGACTTTTTGATGGTGGTTTGAGAGAACCATTAATAATCAAATATCCTGGCTTTATCAAAGAGGGTCTATTAAATGATACTCCTGTAATAGCTTACGATCTTTTTCCAACGATTAGTCATCTACTTGAATTTGATGATAACATAATCAACGATATAGATGGAGTTAATATTAGTACGACATGGGGAGCTAATAGTTTATATCGCGATGAACCATTGTTTTGGGCATTTCATACACGTGAAAATGATGATCCTTTTGGAATTAGCCATACAGCTCGAAAAGGTGATTGGAAACTGATCCATGATCAATCTCAAATAATAATCTTCTATATGACCTATCACATGATCCAAATGAGCTCAGAGATTTGTCTAAGGACAACCCAGATATCGTAGAGGTATTAGGAGGATTTATCAACGAGAAGATAGCTGATATCAAAAATGATCCTACAAATCCAGAGCAGCAAGAAAGGATCATCACCCTTACTCTACACTAATGATATAGAAAGTGTATGACCCTATTGAGGCCTATTGGATCGATGGTGTTAAACATATTGGAGGTATACATTATCTGGCATCGCTAATGATTGAGTTGGTGCAAAAAGCCACTAATCCATTTAAAATTGATACTGGGGAAATTTTTACAGGAGCCTTGTCCAAGTTGACCTTAGGCTTGTTGCCATACGAAGTCTATAGCGATATAGTTTATGATGCTACAGCTATAGGTAATCATGAGTTTGAGTATGGCTAGCAACTATTACTGAAGGGTATCGATTATGATCGGCTAAGGCCTCAACAAAAGCTACGGCATAGTCGACTGTAACGACTTTGAATTGCTCATCAGGTATTGACCAGTATATACGCCGATACAAAAGAATGCGGTATCAATATCTTTAAATAGCTCTTGATGAGATTTATAATCAGTGAAGTCATCGATGACGAACTCCTGGAGCTTAGGATGATTAGATTCTGATGGGCGCCTTAGTAGAGAGCTTATTTTTTTTATCTGATCAGAAGAGAGACACTCTTGCAAGATCAGTTCTCCGATCATTCCTGAGGCCCCTGCAAGGAGAATATTTTTCACCTATTGTTTATTGATGACATGTGGATCAAATATAATTAAAGGGATGGTTTGATCTATCATGATAAATGTGGAGGTAAGGTTTTGAATAAGGGTAGCGCTATTACTGATAAGGTTTCTTGAATCTTTTCTTCTATCAAGGTATTCATTCTGTTTTACGTGATTATATTTACTGATATCACTTTTATGAAGTGATAGAATTGTACAGGGTTAAATTAATTGTAAGTGCTTGATTTTCAAAACGAAGCTCTTTAAGGATTGCATAGTTAAAGCCATGGGGCGAGAAAAAGCTGAAATCATTGGGAATCAATGGCTTGCAATAAATTATCATGATATTCTTGTATCACTTCAAAGTCAATCTATGGCAGAAAAAGAACAACTCAAACGCACCCTCGGACCTCTCATGCTCTGGGGGCTTGGTGTAGGATATGTCATATCTGGTATGTATTTCGGATGGAATCTCGGACTCGAGCAAGGTGGTACGCTGGGTCTGGGTGTAGCGACAATCTTCATTGCCATTATGTATCTATGCTTTACCTTCAGCTATACCGAGTTGGCTTGCTGTATTCCTAAGGCTGGTGGAGCTTTTGATTATGCCATGCGAGCACTGGGACCTAAGTGGGGATTCATCGGTGGCATGGCGCAAAACATAGAGTTCATATTTGCACCCCCAGCTATCGCTTTCGCTATTGGAGCCTATTTGAATATTTTTCTGCCTTCAGTTCCCATTATTGTTATTGCCATTGTGGTCTACATGATATTTACAGGACTCAATATCTATGGCGTTAAGGCCGCGGCATCTTTTGAGTTGATTATCACAGTTATTGCGGTTGGGGAGTTACTCATATTTGCAGGAGCTACTTTACCTTCTTTTGAAATGGAGAATTTCCAACAAAATGCCTTGCCTAATGGCTGGACAGGAGCTTTTATGGCGATACCTTTCGCCATATGGTTTTTCTTGGCTATAGAGGGGGTAGCTAACGTTGCGGAAGAAACCATTAACCCTCAGCGCAATGTGCTCATTGGTTTTGGTTCAGCCATATTGACCTTAGTCGTACTTTGTATACTTACTTTTTCATCGTCAGTTGGCGTTGCGGGCTGGGAAGCAATCGTATATGCGCCGGGCTCTACAGAGGCTTCGGATTCTCCACTTCCATTAGCGTTGGCACGCTTATATGGAGAGGGACACTTCCTGTATTCCTTGGTTACTTCGATAGGATTATTCGGATTGGTCGCTTCACTTCATGGCATTATCTTGGCAGCAGGGCGATCAACTTTAGAATTTGGTAGAGTGGGCTTCGCTCCAAAGAAATTAGGTGTTGTACATGATCGGTTTAAGACACCTGCCAATGCGCTTATTATTAACATGTTGATTGGTATTATCGCCCTTTTTACGGGTAAGACAGGAGAGATCATTACCATAGCCTGCTTTGGAGCACTGACCTTATATATTGTTTCTATGGTAGCCATATTGGTTTTGAGGCAGAAAGAACCTGAGCTTGAGCGACCTTTTAAGGTGCCGCTTTATCCAGCTGCTCCAATTATTGCATTGATAATAGCGAGTGTCGCTTTAGTGGCCATGACGATTTGTAATCTTCAACTGGCTCTGATCTATGCTTTGATCATCGGATTCAGCTATGTTTGGTTTATGTACAGGCGACCTGAGGCTACTAACTCTTAAAACTTCGAGATGAAGAATCAAGGATTATTAACCGTCGATGAATTACATAACTTAGTTAATTCAGATAAGATCAGAACTGTCATCGTTGGATTTACAGATCACTATGGACGTCTATTAGGTAAACGTTTTGATGCTGAATTCTTTTTGGAGTCAGCTACCTTTGATGGTACGCATGCCTGTGATTACCTCCTGACTACTGATATGGAAATGGAGCCTGTCCCTGGTTATAAGATGGCCAATTGGGAATTGGGCTATGGAGATTTTCACCTAGTGCCAGATATAAGTACCCTGCGAAAAGCATCTTGGTTAAAGAAGACCGCCATAGTCATCTGTGAAGTGCATGATAGTGAATCTCACCAGCTTCAATCGCAGGCTCCGAGGTCTATTCTGCAGGTCCAAGTGGATCAATTAGCTACAGCAGGATATGACTCTTATGCAGCAACTGAGTTGGAGTATTACCTCTTTGATCAGAGTTATTGTTCTGCTGACAAACAAAACTATCACCAACTGAAATCAGCAGGATGGTATCTGGAGGATTATCACATACTTCAAGGTACACGAATAGAGAAATTCACTGCTAATGCTCGAAAGCATTTGAAGAGATCAGGTGTACCTGTAGAAAATTCTAAGGGAGAATGGGGCTTAGGTCAGCATGAACTTAATGTATACTATGCTGAGACACTTGATATGGCAGATCGCCATGTCCTTTACAAGCAGTGCCTAAAGGAAATAGCGGACAAGATGGACCTCTCTGTAACCTTCATGGCTAAGTACCATGAGCATCAAGCGGGTTCTAGTTGCCATATACATCTAAGTCTCTGGAAAGAGGGCTCTAACGCCTTTGTGGGAGAAGAGACTTTGGGTCCAATACAATGTTCTGAATTGTTCAAGCATTTCTTGGGGGGGTGGATTGCACATGTGCCTGATGTTATGCCATTTTACGCGCCTATGGTTAACTCATATAAGAGATACTCAGATGGCTCATGGGCGCCGACTAGATTAGCTTGGAGTTATGATAATCGTTCTGCTGGGTTTAGAATTGTAGGGTCTGGGCAAAGTTTACGCATCGAGTGTCGCATTCCAGGTGCAGACTGTAACCCATATTTGGCATTAGCAGCTTCGATAGCATCAGGATTAGATGGTGTCAAGAATAAGATTGAACCACCAGAGATATTCATCGGAGATATTTATGCGGCTAAACATTTACCAGAGGTGCCAAGAACCCTAACAGCGGCTACTGAGCTTTTCAGCAATAGCACTTTTGCTAAAGAAGCCTTTGGTAGCGATGTGGTTGAGCACTATAACCATTTTTTCAAAACGGAACAAAAGGCATTCGAACAATCCGTAACAGACTGGGAAAGAAAAAGATATTTTGAACGAATATAATAGAGCTCACTGAGTAATATAGAATTGAAAGGTTTAAAAAGAATCCAAAATGAAACTAAAGGATAAGGTAGCCCTAATCACTGGCGGGAGCAGTGGAATAGGAAAAGAAACATCGCTTCTATTAGCCAAAGAGGGAGCCAAGATAGTGGTAGTAGATATCAACGATATGAATGGTCAAGCAGTAGTTGCTCAGATCAAACAGACCGGAGGTGAAGCCATCTATGTCCATGCTGATGTCTCTAAAGCCAAGGATGCCGAAAATATGGTCGCTCAGGCCGAGCATTCATTTGGCAAATTGGACATCCTGCTTAACAATGCTGGGATCATGCATAGCAACGATAATGATGCAGTGAAGACCAGTGAAGAGGTGTTCGATTTAACTTACAACATCAATATCAAAGGGGTATTCTTAGGATGTAAATATGGGATTCCAGCTCTTCAACGAGCAGGAGGCGGTTCCATTATCAATACGGCGTCATTCGTAGCGAAATTGGGTGCAGCGACACCTCAGTTGGCCTATACCGCCAGTAAAGGAGCGGTACTAGCCATGAGTCGAGAGCTGGCCGTGAGTCATGCTCGAGAAGGAATTCGGGTGAATGCCCTTTGTCCTGGTCCACTGAGGACGGAGCTCCTGATGAAATTCCTTAACACCGAAGAGAAAAAACAACGTCGATTGGTGCATGTTCCAATGGGTAGATTTGGAGAGGCGGCAGAGATGGCTAAAGCAGTACTTTACTTAGCTTCAGATGATTCTTCATTCGTAACCGGTACAGAGTTTATGGTTGATGGGGGGATTACTGCCGCTTATGTCACACCAGAGTAAATCGATCTCATGAATCACAACTTCCAAGTCATCAGCCCTATCGATCAATCTGTCTGCTGCGAGCGGAGATTTGCCTTTGCAGATGAGATCGAACAAAAACTCGCCAAGGCGCAGCAAGCTCAGAGTCAGTGGAGAAATGTTTCAGTGCAGGATCGAATTGCGTTTTGCCAAAAAGCATTGGACTATTTTATGTATCATGCATTGGAGATAGCTGAAGAAATCACTTGGCAGATGGGTCGACCGATTCGCTATACACCCTTTGAAATCACTAAGGGTTTCAAAGAGCGTGCAGAGTATATGATGAGTATCGCAAGCGATAGCTTGGAGGATCAAATAATCGAGGATAGTCCGGAGGCACTCAGAATGATAAAAAAGGAGCCACTCGGAACAGTAATGGTCTTAGCGCCATGGAACTATCCCTATCTCACTTCCGTCAATGTGGTCATTCCAGCGTTATTAGCAGGGAATATGGTGGTCCTCAAACATGCGCAGCAGACGCCTCTATGTGCTGAGCGATATGCTGCGGCATTTGAGTATGCAGGCCTGCCTGAGGGGGTATTTCAATTTCTGCATATCAGCAACCAGCAGGTAGCTGAGGTTATACAGGATCAACGGATCAATTATGTGGCCTTCACAGGATCAGTTAGTGGTGGTCATGCGGTACAGTCCGCACTTGGAGGTCGATTTATCAATACTGGTATGGAGCTCGGTGGTAAAGATGCCGCCTATGTACGAGCAGATGTCGATCTCAATAGTGCCGTAGAAAATCTCGTGGATGGAGCACTATTCAACTCAGGTCAATCCTGCTGCGGGATCGAGCGCATCTATGTTCATGAATCTTTGTACGATGATTTCATTGAGGGGTTTGTGAAACTGACGAATACGTATCAATTAGATCATCCGATGATAGCAGATACGACTTTAGGACCTGTGGTTAGAATTGAGTCCGTAGCTAAGATACAAGCCCATATAGATGAAGCAATCGAAAAAGGTGCGAAGACACTCATAGATACATCAAATTTTGAGCAAGATGGTCAGGGCGCTTATATGGCACCACAAGTTTTGGTTAACGTCGATCACTCTATGCTTATTATGAAAGAGGAGACCTTTGGCCCGGTTGTAGGAATCATGTCCGTTAAAGACGATGATGAGGCCCTCGTTTTGATTAATGATAGTGCCTATGGTTTGACTTCATCGATATGGAGTGCTGATGATCAGAAATCAATGGAGTTGGCTCAGCAGATTCAGTCAGGCACTGTATTCATGAATCGATGTGACTATCTTGACCCTGCATTAGCTTGGACTGGAGTAAAGAATTCTGGTAAGGGCTGTACGCTATCAGCTATGGGCTATGATAGTATGACTCGTCCTAAGTCCTTTCATTTCAGAAAGTAAGTAGCGTGACTATTGGCTTGTTAATATGTGATCATGTACGTGAGAAATACCAAAGGGTGCATGGAGATTACCCTCGGATGTTCAGAACTTTATTTCCTGATTTTAGCTTCATAGACTATTTTGTTATTGATGGTCATTTCCCTCTATCCGTGAACGAATGTGACGCTTATATGTGCACCGGCTCCCGTTACTCAGTCTATCAGGATATTCCATGGATATATGAACTTGCAGAATTCATACGAGACTTAGATCGTGAGCAGCTCAAATTCATTGGGGTGTGCTTTGGGCATCAGATGATTGGATTGGCTCTCGGCGGAAGGGTAGAGAAGTCGAACAATGGATGGTGCATAGGCGTTCATAACTTCGATATAGAAGCCTCTCAACTATGGATGCACTCTCCGGCTGACAAGCTCAACGTCCTTATGATGTGTCAGGATCAAATAACAGTTCTCCCCAAAAGTGCTCAGCTTATTGCGTCATCAGCGTTATGCCCTATTGCCATGATTCAGATTGGAACACACATAATCGGCATCCAGGGCCATCCAGAATTTACTAAAGAATATGATCGAGCCCTTATGGAAGACCGAATAGAGATTATGGGAATAGATATGGTTAGGGCTGGACTCGATAGCCTCGATCAGACAGTGGATCGTAACTTGCTAAAACAGTGGATAGAGCATTTCTTATCTAATTAGATTCAATGGCATGCCTCTCTAAGAAGGATCTGCGTCCTACTACAGAATAGGTCTGATGTTGTCTTCATCACATCAGGTAAGAAGTATGTTGGTTCCTCTTAAACTATTAAATCCAAGCTCTTGGTTGTTCTCTTATTACGGTTGTGGATATTTCAGAAGTGGAGGCTAAATACCCTGTGAACTAAAAATATAGTTTGAAAAATTTACATATTACTTTCAGGTCATATATGTTTGAACTATAAATGTAGTTACAACTAAATATTTAGTTTTAAATGTATGAGCTAACCAAAGCAGAAGAGCAAGTCTTACAAGTTTTATGGGAGTTAGAATATGCTTTTGTCAAGGAAAGCATAGAACACTGGCCCGAACCCAAGCCAGCCTAAAATACCATTTCAACCATTGTTCGACACTTGGAGGATAAGGGTTATGTATGGTATGAACCACATGGCAAGTCATACAAATATTATCCCATCGTAAGCAAGCATGATTACACAAAGTCATATATGAAAGGCCTGGTGAATAGATACTTCAAGGGGTCGTATAATCAGATGGTTTCATTCTTTGCGAAAGAGGAAGAGCTAAGCATCATGGAGCTTGACGAGTTGATTCGAGAATTGAAAAATAGGAATAATCATGATTAACTTAATAGTTGAATTAGCTGTCATTCATGCTGTTTTAATGCTTGCCTATATGGTTGTACTACGCAATGCCAATTTGTATCGCTATAGGCGATGCTATTTAATCTTAAGTACGATTTTCGCAGTGGTAGTTCCTTTGCTGAAACTTCCGGTTCTTATTGCACCACAGATTCAAATAACATCACAGGAATCATTTACTTCTTCTATTGTTAATGAAACAGAGCAGATCGTCACTTCGACTTTCGGTTTTGGTCCTTTTGGAAATTCAAGTATATCTGTTTATAGACCAGGTTGCGGTTGTGAGGTAGCAGGAGACTTTTCTATTAATGAAATTAAACTACACTCCAATTTGAAATAAAAAGAAATATCCGATATTACACGACAAACATAGCATCCAGTTAATGATACAATTGCAGGCATCGATTATGTGGCATTAAATAAAACAGTCAACGGTGCATTTGAAGAAAGTGCTACGGCTATTGATAACACAAAAAATACAAGAGCTGTTTTAGTGCATTATAAAGGCAATCTAATTGCTGAAAAATATGGAGAAGGGTATAACGGTAATATATCCCTTAGGGGAATGTCAATGACCAAAAATATTATCAGCGCCTTAGCAGGTGTTCTGGTACAATACGGAAAATTAGATATTCAAGCAGGTACTTGATTATCTGCATATGAAAATGCTTCTGATGCTCGTAAGGATATTACTATTGGCCAGATCCTAAAACTGACTGTAGGCTATGACTAGAACGAAGCCTATGAATCTGATCCAAGGAATTTGCTCAATACGATGTTGATGACCCAAGGCGAGATATGGCCAGCTTTGCAGATGATGTGCCCTTACGAGCAACACCTGGTGAAACTTGGGATTACCAAACCATAAATTCAATTTTGTTCTCAAAAATTATCAGAAATTATGCAGGTGATTTCAATGAATATCTAAAATTAGTACATGAAGATTACTTTTATAAAGTGGGCATACATAATAGTTTTTTACAAGCGGATGCTTCGGGAATATTTATAGGTGGTACTTTTGCTTAGGTATCACCCAAAGATTGGATGCGCTTTGGACTTTTATATTTGAATGAAGGATTGACCGAAAGTGGTGAAAGATTTTTTTCTGAAGAATGGGTGAAGTATACAAATACCCCCTCCGACACTTCTTTGAAAAGTAGAGCCAATGGTGCTCAGTTTTGATTAAATGTTAAAAGCAAAAATCAATCGATTTCCAACGCACCCTCAGATATGTTTGCCTCCAAAGGACATTATGGTCAATATGTGATTATAGTTCCGTCTATGGATTTGGTCTTCGTGCGACTGGGACAAACTTATAACAATGAAACATTTGATATAGATGAATTTATCGTAGGTATTTTAAAAGCCTTGTGAATGCAAATGATCTGTGTAGAATCTCACAATGACGTTTAAGCTTATCTTATTCAAATACTCTTATTCAAAAGCTGCAAATAGATACATGTTAGTTTATTATAGCCATTTCATTTTGGACTATAGAAGGGATCTGTTCTTCCAGCATGGTATAAATCTCTAAACCTTTCTCTGTGAAGTAGGGGTGATGAAACTCCCATATGGCATTGATTATTTCTTGCATGCTTACTTGTTCTTCTCCAAAGACTTCTCGCTCGACTAACCAAGAATTGAGTATTGCCCAAATATTCTTAGCGAAGTAATAAAAACTATCTTCATGCCTTTGTGATTTCCACAATCCCTTACCTGCCGCTAGGTACATTCCATTTTTTGCAAATTTGATAACTTGATTCATTTGCGTTTCATAAATCTGTTTGGATTCCGGTGCCAAGCTAATCAGATCAAGTATATCTCGATAAAAGAAGCGATGTCCTATCTGAAATCTTAGGTAACTTCTTATAATGGACAGATAATCTTCATTTTCGAGATAGCTCATATTTTCTGCTCTAATCTCTTTAGAAGCAAGTTGTAGCTGATTGAGCAGAGCTTGAATTAGATCCTTCTTCTTCTTAAAGTGATAAGATAGATTCCCAGGACTGATATTTGTATACTCAGCTATATCTTGTAATCTTACATTGTTGACACCTTCACGATTAAAGAGTAGTCGTGCATTGTCAAGTATCTTTTTGGGAGTATTTTTCATAAACACTGGTAATAAATAGGTTTTAAATACTAAATTGTTCTTATTACGCAAGATACAAAATCAAAAAGCAAACATGTTATTCAGTAAACATCTTAAAAAAGCCGCTTCTGCCATTATTCCTTCGCCCATTCAGATAGATTTTGAAAAAGGAGGGGGTAGAACCGTACAAGACGTTGTACCATATCCTAATGAAGTCTTTTGGGATGACACAGTCGACATTCATATGACATCAAAGGGAGTCGAGTATGTAAGGACTCCTGAAGAGCGGTTTGAAAATCTGCCTGGTTATGACTTCAAAGCTCATTACGTAGATATTGATGGGCTCAAAATGCATTATCTTGATGAAGGCCCTCAGGATGGAGAGAACCTCTTACTTCTGCATGGTCAACCCGTATGGTCATATCTATATCGCAAGATGATACCTATCCTCGTTGATCATGGTTATCGATGCATCGCACCAGATATGATGGGTATGGGTAAGTCGGATAAGCCCATCAAAGAGGCATTTCATACCTATGACATACATTGCGATATGATGTTGTCATTTATTCATCAATTAGGTTTATCAGATATTACTGCATTTGTACAGGACTGGGGAAGTTTGATCGGTACCAGACTCGTTGGAGAAAACCCAGAGCTATTTGCACGTGTTATTTTAGCAAATGGTGATCTACCATTAATGACAGAAGAAACAAACCCTTTCTATATTCCCAATCCAGTCGTCGTCAATCCAAAGATCAAAGGGTTTAAAGACTTCGCTAAATACTGGTTTAAAGGAATGCCAGATATGTTTCAGGCTTGGATCTTATTCTGCCTCGAAAATACCAAGAATTTTATCGGACAGATAATGCAGCAATCAACTGCGATTACATTGAGTAATGGAGAAATGGCGGCTTATGATGCTCCTTTTCCTTCATTTATTTATATGGCAGGACCTAGAACTTTACCTTCTATGAATGTTGGCCTTACAGGCCAGCAATTACCTGCATGGGAAAGTTTAAAGAAATTTGAAAAGCCCTTTATTTCTTTTATAGGATTAAAGGATACACTTCTTGGTAGACCATCAATTCAGGAGAAATGGATCAAAAACGTACCTGGAGCTAAAGGGCAAGCCCATCATCAATTCGAAAATGCTAATCATTTTATTCAGGATGATATTGGAGATGTGATGGCGGAAAGGACTCACGAATTCATATTGAGAAACCCGATGTAAGTAGGTAGTAATAGGTACCAAGTAGCAAGTATTACCATGACAGTATTTATGATATAGACAATAGCCTTCACCCTATACGCCATCTTTTGGCTATGGTATGTGGGTATAAGAAAATCTTTATCTTAAGCTGATGTAGATCAATATATCACTAAACTCAAAGCTTATGAGCATTATGAAGGTCAAGATTTATCTGGTCTTCGGCGGTTTTTAGAAAGTGATACGGGTAAAAGTTTTATAATGGTCAATAGTGTTTTATTAAAACAGAAGCCTGATTAGTCTATGGAGTAAAGGAAGGAGATACTTCTCTTAAAATACTAATCAATTATCATAAGTCCTTTATGAAGCTGATGTTTAAGAGAGGAGGGATAGGAATATTTCAAGGATGGGTATTAGGAGCATCTTTCGATGTAATTGGTATAGATAATGCTGAAGAATGGGGTATGTCAGGGATTAATCGTTTTGGAAGTCGCAGAGATTTCATGGAAATCTCGATCATCCCACTTTTCATGAAAAGCATGAATTCAAATTTGCAGCTTAATCCAAGAGTATCACTTACCCTGTAGATCCATGGTTTCAATCAGGAGGTCTGACGACAACTGTTGCTCTAGCTACAGCATTAATCGCTGCACTCTTTCTTATACTAATCTAAATGGCATGAATAAGAAAATATTACCCTCTATAATTGATAACAACGATACCGGTTATAAGATCGCCTTATGGTTTTTCTACTTGATTACAGTGGTTACTATCGTACGAAGCTGTATTCACATATTTAAAGATGATGGTGGCGCCCAAAGCATAGCAACAATTCCATTAGATTCATACATTCAAGGTGGAGCAGAGGCGGTTATTCTCATTTTTGCCTATTGGGGTTTGAGTCAATTGATGTTTGGACTATTAAAGGGTATAGTCGCTTCGAAATATCGAGGTCTTATACCATTGATGTATCTATTTTTACTTTTTGAATATGTCGCTCGCTACGGTATCTCACTTTTTAAATCATTAGAAACATCTGGTCAAGCTCCTGGAGGTGTTGCTAATTATGTGTTACCAATCATTTTGGTTATCATGCTCTTTCTTTGTTTACGATCAAAATAGTTCCATCTGAAATCATATTTAATACCCCTGACGTTTTCTCCATAAACTCAGGATCATTAGGATCTAACTCCAATGGATGCTGACAACAATAATCATCATCAATTGTACCTCCAGGATGAATGGGACCACCAACATGGACAATAATACCATTGACGGGTAAGTTCTTACTAATATAGCTCAAAAAATTTCGTGGAATCACTGAAGAAACAATCAGTAAACGAGCAAGAATAGCCTTTCGCTTAATACCTGACAGAGCCATCTGCAGTTTCCAATTATTAGTTTGCCCAAATTTGTTGGCGTCAGATATAGTATCTATGATTAAGTCTTATTGTGCCATTATACTATAATTTAATCGAGTATGATTCGCCCTGATTTTTTATCGATTATAGCCATCATCTTTTGAGCTGTCTCATATCCAGAATTCTGATTTTGACCAGTGACGAATCGCTCTTCTTCGTCAACCACCGTAATCGTTTGGAAAATATCCTGATTGCCAGAGCTATACTTGTAATTGACTCCTCGTTTTCTCAATTCAGTTTCAGGATGCAAGGGAGTCACCATTATACCTAATTCTATCAACTGTTTATCAGTTACACCTGTCATATCACGACCCGTAATCAGAAAGTTACCTAAGGTATCCTTTGCTTGAATCAGCCCTAATGCTCCATGACAGACACTTCCTATCGTAGGCGTCTGTGCATAATAAGCTTCAGATATTTTATGCCCTAAAACTTCCGATTGTCCTAAGTCGTATGCTGCGCCCCATCCGCCTGCAAGCCAAATAGCATCATACTCTGAAAAATCCACATCATCTATTTTGAGGGAACTTTTGACCTTTTTTTGAAAATCCTCATCCTTCAGAAAGCGATTATCTGCCTTTGATTTGATCATGAATAGAAAAGATTGTGGATCTACAGGGATCTCCCCTCCCTTAATACTGGCCACGTCCACTTCCATACCCGCATCTTGAAACTCATAGTATGGCACGGTCATCTCTGATGCAAATACTCCTGTCGGATCTCCCGCGGTTTCTCCAGGGGCATTTAACACACCATGACTGGTCGTAATTACTAAAGCCTTCTTGCCAGATAGATCATAATCCTGTGAGAACTTATAATCTGGATGTAAACCTGCTTGATTCAGAATACTCGGCAATAAAAAGATTAAAGTTCCTAAAGTCGCTAATACAATGGTCATTCCGACTCCTAACTTCTTCCATAAATTAAAATGATTAAAACGCTTGTTAATGAAATAGTAGCTGGTATAGAGACCTAAGATCAGATGAAGCATGGCGGCTCCAGGATTAGCGAAAACTCCAGCTAAAAAACTCGAAAACAATCCAATGAATGCGGTGAAATTGAAAATCAAAAAAGCTGATAGGAAAGCTTGGACTAATGATCCGTTATCAATATTGCGCCATACTTGGATAGCAAATACTCCTAAGCCTAATGCTGCCGCCCCATACATTCTGGCCATGGCCATGTGACTACTGGTTCCTCCAGATAAATCTGGGATCAACTGTGGCATGAAGAACATGATGCTTCCCGCCAGTATTTCAATAATTGCTGAAATGAAAATGAATCGCTTCATAATTAATACTATTATTTGGCTAATACTGATTCAAAAGATTTTACGACACCCGCAACTGATTCGACGGACTTTATATTTCCTACCCCTTTTCCTGCTTGCCACCATTGCACTGAATCATCGAATGCTGCTTTGTTATATTTCTTCAGGCCTTGACTCATTAGATACATTCTTGTATAATTTTTAAGGCTTTTTTTCTTGAGCATATAGCTGATTATTGGTCCTGTGCTCAATCCACCTTTCATGATATCAGAGGTTTTAATCATTGATGAGTTATTACCAGCAATCTTGTTCGTCCAAAAAATGTCTGCTTCTTCAGCGTCAACAATAGCCTTTTTATAAGCTTCAATCACTTTGCACTCCTGTGTAGCTAAAAATC
>CACLQQ010000044.1 GCA_902609095.1 uncultured Bacteroidota bacterium
TTAAGTTTTGTGCCTTTGGGTGTTGATTTCTTTATATAGCCTTCATCAAATTCTACCATGCCTTCTCATTTATATATATAATGCGTCTCTTTTGTCCATAGTCTCTGTAATCACATGTATCATAGGCCAGATACTTTCATATCTACTATGACCCAATTGTCGCTGCATCTCCCTGGCGGAAAAGCCCTTCTTTGACATGGTCATCAAACACATCGCTAAATACCATTTGCGCATAGGAAGTTTGCTATGAGAAAAACCGTCCCACTTCGCAAACAAGTGCGGAAACCACATGACTTACATTGCCATTACCATTTCCCTTTAAGCCAATAGTGTTCGGCATGGCCGCATTTCTTGCACTTCACACCCCCTGATTGTCTACGTACTACGTAGCCTTAAATTTTCCTTACAAGATGCTTCATCTGGAAAAGTCTCCATAAATCTCAAAATGTTCATATTCACTTACTTTAAAACCAATATCAATACCTCCGTGCATATAATCTGCATTTAGGTAATTGTCAGTTCCATCATAAAACAAATTCTAACTATAGTTAGAATACAACGATAAGAATTTCTATTCTTAATCAAAAAAGTAATACCCAATTCATGATCTGAAAGATAGACGTAGCCCATGATATTTGAAAAATAGTCTTCCATTGATTTAACTAAGAATAGAGATAAAAAGATTACGACAAAAAAATTTTAAAAAAATAAGATCTCAAGCTATCTCATGCCCAGTAATGGATATAGCTGCGTAAAAGTCCTTACATGAGTTCTAAGCTAGTAACTCATAGTTTATATTTTAATCACGTACGATTTGTCATCTATTTTAAGTAAGTTAAGCTACTTACGCGAACATTTTAATTATACAATTTATGGTATATTTTTAAAGAGAGTAATACATGATTATTTTTTCATTGTAGGATATATACTTTCAAACAGAATTTTATTGTCATCGATGCCCGTTGTTATTTAAAATTAAGTAATAGATAAATTTTCAGAAATTGAGCTTTAAACGGTATATAAATATGCGTTCACATTAGTTTCATCTCTTATACTGATTCTCAAATAGCCTGCTGACTTTTTCCACATACTAGCTATACAAGCTATCAATACACATTTTCTTTAAATGATTCTTATACTTCTGTTCTCTTATAAAAGTTGATTTGATTCATAGTAAGTAGGTAATCGATATATCTGTCAGATACCTTTACAGCGAAAGATGAAGATCAACTTTATGTAGTCCACCATATATGGGTAACTAAACAGAGTGCAGTAGCCATGATTACATAGGGTAGCTGTAGAGAACTAATTGATAGCATTTCTAAATCGACATTTGACTGGAAAACTCCAGATAGTATTGCTTGCATCGACTGTTCAACACGAAGATCGATAATACTGATGGTTGCAAAATTAGCACCAGTATGAACACCTAAAGCCGCTCCGAGTTTACGAGTCTTAAAGTATATGATGCTAAAGAAAATGGTATGTAATGCGGGGATCAGAATTCTATAAAAGAGTAGCTCGTCATTGGCATTAAACAAATACGTTTTTAGGCTTACAAATAGCACCATTATCAAAATCACAGCATGTGCACCAAGACCATTTTCTAACTTTTTGAGTGGATAACCTCTTGTGAAAAGCTCCGTTCCTAAATCTGCAACAAAGATGAAAACGGGACCATACAGGATATTAAATACTGAGATATGACTTCTTAACTCCCAAGTAAAGCCAGCTATATAAGATTGCGTTATCGCAACAATGGCCCACAAAGCTGAGCCAATCCAGAATCCATAGATAAATTGGGAATGATTAGTTCGACCAAATGAAATTCCTAATTCATTCATTTTGATTTGGTCTCGCATGAAAAACCAATGAGTAATAACCCAACTGGAAAACGCCAATAGCGTATACCAGAATAACATGGTATAATTCTGTGGCAGCTGAAATGGGAAAAATGAGCAATTAAACCCTGTATGATTGAAAAATTAAAGAATAATAGGATAACTAAAAAGAGAAATGCCTTATAAATGATTTCATGACGATGATTTATGTGATGTATGTCTTATCTATCTTTTAGAATAAATCAGACATCCTCATTACGATAATCAATTTTAGAAAATTTGTATTGGTTTTTAGACTAATAGAGCTGATGGTTATAGCAACTCACGGATTGATTGGATATTATTCCGTTAGGTTTTGATCATATTATGACCTCCTCTTATACTATTCGGCTATGCTAAAGTCCTCGACCTCGATCACTTCTCCTGACTCTAAAGTATTCAGATGGATATTCCCGATTCTGATGCGTATTAATCGCAGGGTAGGGTAGCCCACGGCAGCAGTCATCTAGCGGACTTGTCTAAACTTTCCTTCTCTTAAGGTTATGGGAATCCAGCCCGTAGGTGCATGTCTGGCATCCCTAACTTTTTTAATTCTTTGGATAATTACTAGCGGTGGAACTAATCTATGAGCCGTACATGCTAAGGTTTCATAAGTGCCATGCTGTAAGCTTATTTCTATACCTACTTGTAAATGGCCTATGGCCTCCAAAGAAATGATACCATCAACTTGAGCGTAATATTCCTTCTCTATTTTTCGACTCCTCATTTGTTCGCTCACCTCACCATCTGTAGTCAGCAATAGTAATCCTTCAGATTTTTCATCTAACCTTCCTATTGCCATTATTCCTTTTGGAAAGTCGTACAACTCTCCAAATAACTTTTTGTTTCGCCGTCTATTCTGATTGTTTACAAACTGAGACAGATACCCATATGGTTTATGAATGATGAAGTGGCGGTGTGGCATTATTTTATCTGGGCTAAATTGAGCTTTACGCTTGAGTAAATTTATCTCTAGAACGGAATACACATATGGATGTCGTGATAATGATTATTATTCCTAGTCCCGATAGTAAAATAAGTTTTGTTAGATTTGATTGAAGGTCTGTCCAATTAGGGATTCTCGTTTTCCCAAAGCCCCAGTGATTAGCTGTAACTGATGCGAAACTTCCATGTCCAGTTTGGAAGACAAGGATACCATCTTTAGTTTTGAAGTTGACCCTCGCCGCATTATTAATAGCATCTCTGTTCATTCCATCATGACCAATGATTCGATCTCCCTCCCCCATTTATGGCATATATGATAGGCCCTAATCCGTGTGCTCTGGTATCTTGAGGATTATGACTTTGGGTCATGATTTCTATGTTTTCCTGACCTAATATTGTATTTTCCGATAGATTAGCCTGTAGGAAAAGACTCATATCCGTGATACAAGTGTAAAGGGATGCAGCCGCAAGGGCGGTATATTTATAGTGGGGGGCTATTGTAGAATGTTGCCAATTCCAAATCGGAGCTATCAGACCAGATAAAGGAGCTTCGATTCATTTGTAATGGTTCAAATACAGCCTGAGTTGTATAGTCATTAAAAGAGGTATTACTTACTTCTTCTATGAGCAACTGGAGAAGAGTATACCCTCCTCCCGAATATTGATAATTATCATTAGGTTCATACCCTACTACCACTTATCCCTTAGACCAGAAGCCATCTGAGGCCCTTGTTAATGATTGTTCTAAAGTCTGTACCGAATCGATTGAAGTGAATCTTGCATGACCAAGGCCATCGACGAGTCCTGCAGTATGACAGTGGAGATTGCGTACAGTAACCTTGCTGTTGCCGTACTTACTATCAGGTAAATGCCATCGAGTGAGATAAGTGTCAATTGGTACATCTAAATCTATCTTGCCGTCTTGAACTAAGGTGAAGATACCCCATGAGGTAATCCACTTACTAATCGAGGCCATTTGAAAAATAGTATGTCGATCGACAGGGTCATCTATCGAGTGATAGAATTCTGCAGATACCTGTCCATCCTCGATTAGGACCATGGCCAGATTGCCTACGAATTCATGATCTAGCTGATCTTGAGTTACCTGCAGGAATGATTCCGCTTTATCATCTGAGGCAATAGGACTAAGTAATAAACCTGTATAGGTGCCAAAATTCATTACTCCTCCCCACGCTGCTAAGGCTAAAGTGGTGATGAAAATGTACTTTACTAATTTTGTAGATTAACACATAATATGAGAGATATAGGATTCATATTATAATATATGAACTTATAGTAATATCAATGTAAGTGATGATCATAATGAACGAATTGAATTTGTAGATTTTTATATCTACTCTTTATTAGACTTTAAGAGACCCAACTCTTCAAATTGATTAATCAAGAAGTCTGAATACCTCAGAAAGCCTAAATCTGTAAAATGGACGCCATCAACTGTTCCTTCATGATCATTTCCAGTTGCTTCTGCGCTGTTGATGTGATAGAGTTGGGTTACTCCCAGCGTAATTAACTTTTTGTATTCTTCATATAGTGCTACGTTTAGTTTTTGGATATCAGTATTCATCTGCAGATTAAGTATAGATGGTTCATAGACAAAATTGTCAACTAAAATGATCGGTATTTGAGGTTGCTTTGCTCTTATTGTTTGTACTAATGGAGCCGTCCGCTCGATGATTAATTCTGGGCTGAGCATATTTGGTAGGCATTCTATGACATAGAATGCTGGATCAATTTCAGATATCAAATCAACTATGACTTGTTCCATTCTTCCATTACCACTAAAGCCATAGTTAATGCAGGTTCGATGTAATTTACGTGAGATAATATTAGTATGAGCCATGCCAGGTCGAGAAGCGCATCCTCCTTGTGTAATACTGGTACCATAAAAGACTATGGGTTTCTGAGTGTCTATATCTGGTCGCTCAATGACACTATTGGAATCGATGCCTACAGCCAAGTCTACAACTCCATCATAAAGTGGGAGATACATCTTATACTCTCGCATATCCGTGGACATGTGTTCGATCAGGATATAATCGCTTGATACATCCTGTGGTCGTGCAGTATTAAGATATTGCCACTGTCCATTATTGTTGTAGTATAGATCAATACCTTTAATACCGGTCTCCGCCATATGATTCATGTGCAAGTTGTTGAGGACTGTCCACTTCACCTTGATACTGCTCGTATTTGATCGGAAGCGAATAGAAAGCCCAGCAGAACATTTGGATAGATCCCAAACAGGTTTTCTAACTTTCTCTTTATAAGAGAGAGGCAATCTGTCATATCGATTCTCTTTTAGAGAGTCTGCTATTACAGTACCTTCTAATAGAAAGTAGTCAGCCGCATAATAGATAGATGAGCTGGAATCTTGAGCTTTACTCTCGTAGGCATAGAGTAAGATCAATACTAACATCATTTGTAGGTGTAGTTTCATATTTTTGGTGATTATATATTGTACATCATGATGGTCTCATGTTTTCTTTTAATGACATGGGATCCGAGTATAGTTTTAATAGTGAATAGAATTTATAAAGTCTCTATCAAAACATTGATTTAAAACTCAAGAACCATACAGAATTTTGGTTGCAATCGATGCAATTCTGATAATACATAGTTTATTCATAATTTTCATGTGGACTAAATCAAAACTTAATGTCTAATAGAAGAACTTTCCTCCAGGGAACATCGGCAATAGGAGTGGCCAGTATATTGGGGGCATGCTCGAGCTCAGAAGCGAAGATATTAGTTTCTTCAAAAACATCAACGTCTATCATACAGAACTCAATTGGCGTGTCGACTTATTCATTTTGGCAGTTCAATGGACCGAAAGAAGACGTTCCGATTGAGATGTGTATAGATAAGGCTGCGGCGATGGGATTTGATGGTATAGAATTGTTGTTGGTACAGATGCGTTCTGAAGAAAATAGCTACCTGCAGAATATAAAGAAGAGAGCTTACCATGCAGGATTGGATCTGATGGGATTCAGCACACATCAGGGATTTGTATATCCAGAAAAAGATAAGCGAGATGAGAATATTGCCAAGACCCTTCATCAGATTGAGTTGGCTTACACTCTTGGTATACCTACTATGAGATTGAATACCGGCCGCTGGGGTACATCTGAGAATTTTGATGCTCTCATGGCAAATAAAGGTATCGAACCGACCTTAGAAGGGTATACCGATGAAGATGGATTTAAGTGGGTCATAGATTCTATAGAAGCTTGTATTGCTACGGCAGAAAAATGTGGGGTTGTACTTGGCTTGGAGAACCACTGGGGCTTAGGAAGAACGGCAGCAGGGGTAAAGCGTATAGTGGATGCGATCGATAGCCCTTGGCTGCAGATGACTTTGGATACGGGTAACTTCTTAGAGAATCGTCAAGCCCAACTGAAAACCATGGCCCCTCAGACCTTTTTAATTCAGGCCAAGACTTATTATGGTGGTGGTAAATGGTACTCATTAGACATTGACTATCCTGCCATCGGGCAGATAATGCGAGAAGTGGGATATAAGGGCTGGATATCACTGGAGTTTGAAGGAGTGGAGTCCCCTGATACGGCTATCCCAAAGAGTTTGGAGGTTCTTAGGGATGCTTTTTATTATGAAATATAAATAGCAGAAATGCCTTTATAATAATATACTATTCTCTCAAATCAACATCACAGTATTTTATTACGATAATTATGTCGAACTGATATGGTTCAATTTCATAGAATTATGCCTTTGGGTATGGAACTAATAGCGAATTGATAGTAGCCAATGTGTATAGTCATATCTTGTTATAGTTCCATTAAAGGACCATAGCTATAATTTTAATTATGAGTATCGAACCTAAGCCATTAACCTTGGACATTCTCTAGGGATATTTTTTTTAGTTCACAATGAATATTTAAGGGCAGTCTTATTCCAAAGTATCCCAAAGGCAATCTATCGCCATCAAAACAATAACTAAGGCTCCATTTTGATAACTATATTAAGACATGATTTCTTTGAGCTATGCATCAAAGTCTTGTATGCTTAGATCTACATCGATGTTCTTTAGCAAATTTTTCTGATAGCTATCCCTAAATTTTATTCCTCATTAAAGTGGGCTTCGATTATTTCATATATCTCCCTTTTAGACCCCTTATTTAACGTGGATTAGTGAATAGCAGCTGAATTCCTTTTTTCAAAATGATTATTATCCTTTTTTGATTGGATCTTAACTTCTAGTGAGTTAAGAGCTTGATTAATATCCCAAATAAGATCATTATAGTTTTCAATTCCAATAGATAAACGGATTAAATTGGCTTCTATGCCTATTTTCTTTTTCAATTTTGGGCAGATTCCTGAATGGGTTATTGAGGTAGGATACTGTACTAAACTTTCTGTACTTTCTAAACTTACAGCGAGCTTTATTAATTGAAGATGATTTAAAAATTTAAAGGCCTCCATTTCGCCACCCTTGATATAAAATGAAATCATAGCTCCTGATGAATTATATTATTCTTTATAGATACGGTAAGAATCAGATTCTTTATCTAAGTTATCCAGGAATAATACTTTCTCAATCGATGGGTGAAATATTAGAAATTGAGCGACTTCTAATGCATTTTTAGCTTGTTGATCTATACGGACTTTTAATGTTACTAAGATTTGCAGTAAAAGCCAACAAGTATGGGGGCTAGCCATGTTTCCTAAGAATGTTCTCAAGGTTTTGACTCTTTTTATGAGGTCACCTTTACTTAGTACGGCCCCTGCAATAACATAACTATGTCCACCTCTATATTTGTTCGCAGAATAGATTATAATATCAGCTCCATGTTGAAGTGGGTAAGACCATAGTGGCCCCATGTAAGTATTATCTACACTTATTAATACCTTATTATTCTCTGTGCTAAAGTATGTTGCAATTTCTTCACATTTTTTGATATCTATAAGGTCATTCGTTGGATTGGCAGGTGTCTCTATATAGATATGTATCAGTCGATCTGCTTTTCCTGATTTCTATATTTTATCGATGATATATTCTTTGGATTGATCTGGGTAGAACCCAATAGCCTCTACACCGATCTTATGAAGAAAATCTTTTATGAAGTGATCTGTACCTTTATAAGTTGGTGAGTTAAATAATAATAGATCTCCAGGATTTAAGAATTCTAACAGAGTGGTGCTGATGGCTGACATACCACTTTCAAAAACTGCACAATCATCTGCCTTATCCCATAAGCAAAGACGATTCTCCAAAATCTCTAAATTAGGATTGTTAATCCTGCTGTAGATTAACCCAAGCTGCTCTTTTTGTTCGTTTTCTCTAAGACTATATGCTATTTCAAAGAATGATTTTCCTTCTTCGGCTGTTTGGAACGTGAATGTTGATGTTAGAAATAGAGGTGATTTTATTGCTCCCTCTGACCATTCAGGGTTGTAGCCATGTGTCATCATGAGACTTTCAGGAGATAGTTTATTACGCATAAATCATCTAATTTTCTGTAAAAGTAGATATTTTAGTATTTAATAGATTTAAAGTATAAATAAAGAATAAATTTTCCTATGATATAAAGTAAAATAGGAATATATGGGTATATTTATTTTGTGTAAATGTTATAAAAAAGGAAAATTTCCTGTGATCAAATTAGATGCTATAGACTATCGCATTTTGGAGTTATTACAAAACGATTCTAAAACCAGTATTAAAGAAATTGCAGCCAAATTAAATATGACCAAAACTCCAATCTATGAACGGATTAGACGTCATGAAAGGGAGGGCGTTATCCACAAGTATGTTGCGGTAATAAACTCCGAGCTGGTCAGAAAATCAATGGTAGTATTTTGCTCTGTTTCTCTTGAAAGTCAAAAATTAGAGGAAATTCAAAAATTTAGTAATGAGATTGTAAAAATTCCTGAAGTAATGGAATGTTATCTTATGGGGGGCGCTAATGATTTTTTATTAAAAATCGTAGTGTCAGACCTCAATGCATATCATCAATTCTCGTCTGGTAAGTTAGCAGCACTACCCAATGTAGGTCAGATTAAAAGTACCTTTGTGTTAAATGATATCAAACGATCAACAGTATATCCTTTAAACTCAACTTTATAGAATTCATCTCTCATTCTACTAAGTCATTCAGGATTACTATTTCTCATACCATTAGTTTTTTAAAATACTTAGTACTTTGTCTACTACGATGTCTAAACAATCTAATTTAGTAAGGCAGTTGGGACTAAGGGGCCTAGTACCGACTGGCGTATGCTCCATGATGGATGGGGGCTTCGATAAACGTGGTACCATTTATGATCCAGAGCAATGTGGAGGGAATTGGGCCTTATGTCCTACCAGCATTTATGGTGGCTGCGATTCCAGCTTTATTGGCGGCATTGGCCTATGCAGCTTTGGCTTCGGCGATGCCTCGGGCCGGAGGTAGTTATATCTATGCCTCTCGTGGACTACATCCATATTTGGGTTTTATTGGGAGTTTCTCTCAATGGTTCGGCCTATCATTTGTTATCGGAGTGATCGCTTATATTGTGGTTCCTTTTCTCAGAGACATCTGTACCACGGTAGGATGGGACTACTTTGGCTTACAATTAGAATTTGGATGGATTAGAGTCACTTTGTCCCTGTTTTTAATATGGCTATTCGTTTATATCAATGTAAGAGGGGTCAGATTCTATGAGAAGACTTTGGTGCCACTTATGTTGATCATGTTCGCCTTAGGTAGTGTGGTTGTGGTAGTGGGATTTAGTTTTAATCATCATGATTTTCGAATCGCTCTCCAAAATGAAGAAGCTATAGTCTTACCTAACTCGATGGCAGTTTTCGATTGGAGCGTGTTTTTTAGTGCTGCGGCATTGATCTTTTCGAGTTTCATTGGATTTGATTCTATTGCACAAGCAGGAGGAGAGGCCAAACGCCCATCCCAAAGTCTTCCTCGAGCTATTATCTTGGCGATTACTATAGTTGGGAGTTTTTACTTTCTGTTTACTGCTGCGGTCTATCATGCTGTACCCTGGTCTTTTATTGCAGATGAAGCCACGACTAAGGATATTTCGGCACCGGGTTTACTCACTTATCTCCTCCCAGCTGGATTATCTGTCATGATATTAGTAGGTGCCACGATAGCCTTGATTAACGCCTTGCCCGCCATGTTGCTATCTGTATCACGATTAGTATTCGCTTGGGCGAGGGATGGTATTTTTCCAAGAAGAATAGCTTATGTCCACCCTTCACGGAACACTCCGGATATAGCATTTCATATATGTGGTATAATTGCCAGTTTAGGTATCTTGGGATGTCATTTTGCTGGAGATTTTTTCTTAGGAGTGGATATCATGTTAACCTCGATGATGGTGAATTTTCTGTTGATGTGTATAACATTACTCTTCATATCATATCGTAACCCCGAGTTGTCGTCCCAAATTAGCCTTTTTAAGAGCACTTTTTGGAGAAAAATGATAGGTGGTTCAGGCACACTCTTGATCGGTGCTTTGCTTGTAGTCCATACAGCTAAGGATATCAATAAAGAGGTGGATGCTTGGTATTTTCATTCCATATGGATCTGGTTAATTGTTATGCTTATGGGGAGTATAATCTTTTGGGTGCAATACAGACGATTAGCACGGAGCGGTGTTAATGTCAAAGAACTATTTAATGAATTACCCGAAGAATAATGATTGAATACTATCAGCTAACCACGACACTCAAGATCAGTCGAATACTTACTGGTCTCTGGCAGATTGCAGATATGGAACGAGATGGTAAGACCTTACATCTGGATCAGACTGCAGTTCATATCAATGATTATGTGACCGAGGGCTTCACCACTTTTGATATGGCGGATCACTACGGCTCAGCCGAGATGATCTCTGGAGTTTTTAACCAGAAACTCCGGGAGGGTAGAGAGGTACAATTCTTCACCAAGTGGGTGCCATTACCACCAGTACAATCTAAGGAGGTAGTAAGGGCTGCGATACAGCGTTCTTTGGATCGATTGCAGACGGACTCTATTAATTTATTGCAATATCATACTTGGCAGTATAGTAATCCAGAATGGATCGATACGCTCTATTGGTTGCAAGAGTTGAAAGAAGAAGGACTTATTCAACATATAGGTGTCACTAATTTTGATGCGGCACATCTGAATATGGCGCTGACTAGTGGTATCGAGATAGTATCTAATCAGATCAGCTACTCCATAATAGATCAACGAGCATATCACCAGATGTCCGATGTCTGTGAAAGACATAAGGTATCACTATTAGCCTATGGTACTTTGTGTGAAGGGCTACTCTCAGAGAAGTGGTTGGGAAAAGCAGATCCTTCAGATGAAGATGATTTGACTTGGTCTCAGATGAAATACCTCAGATTCATTACGGAAGCAGGTGGATGGGAGCCCTTTCAGAAGGTACTATCGACATTACATGAAATTGCAGAGCGACATCACTGTTCTATTGCTAATGTTACCGGTAGATATATACTGGATCAGAATCATGTAGCTGGTATCATCTTAGGAGCTCGATTAGGGCGAAGTGAACATATACAAGAGAATAAAAAGGTGTTTTCATTAGAACTCAGTGCGGCAGATCATCAGCAAATCAGGAATGCTCAAAAGGCCTTATTGTCTATACCTTGGAATTGTGGTGACGAATATCGTCAACCACCATTTCTCACTGCCAGTGGTGATCTTAGTGATCATCTTGATCATTTCCCCAAGGTTTATGAGCCAGTAAGCCAAGGGCATAAAAAGAGTGTTGGATCTGGAACCCCTTGGGAGGATATCGCTGGATATTCTCGATCTGTGAGAAAAGGTAACCGGATTCTTGTATCTGGTACGACTGCCACTCATAGGTCACGTTTGATAGGAGGAGATGATCCAGCAGCCCAGACTCACTTCATTATCGATAAATTACAAGCCAGCATAGAGTCCTTAGGAGGTTCTCTGAGTGATGTAGTCAGGACAAGAATATTTATCCATAATCTTGATGACTGGGAGTCGGTTGCAAGAACCCATGGGGAGCGATTTGCTGATATTAAACCTGCTAATACTATGGTGCAAGCAGGACTGATAGGAGAGGGCTACAAGGTTGAAATCGAGGCTGAAGCTCTCATCAATCCTGAATGATTGGAGATAGCCTAAATAGGCTCAACTTTTGAGCATCAGAACGGTACTATGTTTTTATGAATTGTAATATTCTGTCACATCCATTGGTTGAGTTCACAACCCAATCCAAAGTGGTAGCGGTATTTTCTATAGTCATCAATACATTATTCCCCGAGCTATAAATTAAGGTTAACTGATTACCAGAAAGAGTGTAATTACCAGTATCCATAGCTGGATTATTTGTGTTTGGTACCTCGGCAAATATCATGGTCTCCGTTGATGTATAAACATAGCGTCCATCGGCAGTCAGTTCCAATGTCAATACAAAGCAACGCTGTTGATCACCATCAGCTCAGCATACACCAAATTCTTTTCGATTGACCTGGCCATTCAAAGAACTATTAGTGCATTCATCCCTAAGCGAAACAACCTCAAACAGTCCTACTATATCAAATTGATTACAGCTATCACCAGTGTAGCCATTATCACATAGGCAGGTTCCTTAATTACCACTGCCATTGTTACAAATAACCGTGTCACAAGGGTCCGAAAAACAGGAGAAAAATAGAATCATTGCTCTGAGAATAACTATTATCTTTTTTCATATCGCATTTTTAGCGAGGAGCATAATTTAATTTGATTGATATGACAAAGAATAATAGAATTCAAGTAGTTGAACCCACCAAGTGGGTAGGTTTTGTTCATTTAAGGGTTGGATTGATTGTTAATCCAGACATTGTCTAATCCATCAAAGAGTTAACACCAGTCATTTCCCACATGCTCAGTGCCATAGGAATGTTGCCAATACTGTTCAATTGGTCATAATAACTTTTTAATTCAAATGGATTGTCACTGGATTCTTGTTTTTTGGCCAATTCCATCATGGCTTGCTCTGCGAGATATTTTCCAGTTATATAGCTGGTGCCATATCCTGGTTGACGTAGGTATAGATGTTGCTCAAAAATTTTGAGTTCCTCTTCAGTTTTCATCCAACCTCGAGGAGTATAGGCCTCATGTATGCCTCCCGCCTCAGTCATGCTCATCTCATTCGCATGAGCATATAGTGACCCTAACCCCCGAGCTGCTCGCTGAGCGATCATGATATAGACGATCTCTCGAGATCTGGGATGGTCATTATATAGGCCAGCTTGCATGAACATCTCTTCCACAGCGGTGGCGATTCCCTCATTTCTGGAGTCGAAGATATTATACAGAAGTGGTCTTCGCCTTATTGGACTATTATTCGGTTCATTATCCATCCTTGCTAACTCAAACCAATGATAAAAATGGCAGTACAATGGTCTGGGGTCAAAGTGCGCTGTAATCCAAAAGAAATTTCGAGTAGATTCAGGAACAAAATCTCCCAAATGTTCTCGTAGGGCAGAGTCGAAGTAATCCTTGACAGTTACGATATCTTGCTCTTGCAGAAAGGTGATTAAACTCGTAGCCGATTGATCAGCGAGCTCAGCATAATCCAGTTTGGAGTCTACTGCTTTTATTGGTGGAAGATCTCTATTACGATGCTCCTCTAATGCCAAAGAAGACCAAGCCCTTGCCAGTTCCCGCTTTAAAATCATAACTTCATCCTCCCAGGTCAGTGGTATGAGGTGTACATTCCTGAGATACCAGCTATAATGCTCTTTGCCAATGCCAGATGGTCCTGTTTTATGTTCTGCTTGTTCCTCCAACCAAGTCGCTAAATCATCTGTAGACGTTATGGCTATGCCTATTTGATTGACGAGTTCTACATCATCTATCACACCTGGTTGACGCAAAATAGATTGTAAGTGTAGACTTTGTCTATTAATATCTCTGATTCCTGTAATCCATAGATCTCTAGCATTACCTGTCAAATTCTGTTTGGCCTGTCGGTTAAGGGGGCGTATAACCATTAGGTCACTGATCAATCGGGTTCGCTCCGTCTCAGTCAATGGGAAGGAATAGGTCCATAGCTCGAGAGTGGCATGATGAGTGGGCCCCTCATGGGCTGGTACGTCACTGCGATAAGTCCATACCGTTTTATAAAATGCAGGATCTCTGACCCATGGCTGGAGGATGTTATGATTGAAGTCGTAGCCACTCATTTCAGCCCATACGATCATCCAATCAATTTTTTGTGGGATAGACCAGCCTGTCGTATCTATGGTTATTAGAGTTGAACGATGTTGTTCAAAAGTCTCCCACCTTTTTTCAAAAGTTTCCTTTGTATAATCAGGAGCACCTTCTCGCAAAGGGGGCGATTCGAAGTCTCGCCAAGTCTCAAACAGTGCTGCTAATCTCTCATAAGTATCTGATTCTGCATTGTGTTGAGTTAAGTCCTGGGCGAATAGACTGGTCGATATAATTAATGAACATAAAATTGGATAAAGAGTATATGAGGTCATGTTGAAATATAAGGAATTATTATTTACAATCGGATATATATAAATTCTCAATAGAGGTTGAGTAACCCTAATTTTATATAAGCTTAGTCATTATTAATTGCTATCGAGTATGATATAATAAAGTAAGATTTATTCTTCAGGTCTTTCAGTGTGTAGACCAACTTTACACCTACCTCGTTACCATAGCTTAAAGAGTACAAAGGACTGCTGCAGCCTGATTATTATACATAGCAGGATTCATATTTGGCATGATCCTGAGTATTCTGAGGATTTCGCCTTGTATGTCTACTTCGGCATCTTTGACCTTCAATCCAGTGATCTCGCCGGTTTCATCTACTATGAAAAATGCTTCAACTTCTTTAGGGCTTGATAGGTTTAATTCTTTAGATATGTTTGAGTTAAAATCCTGTTCTATCTATAAGGTTACTTTATTTTTTAAGCAACTCATGGTCTTTTTGGGAGATAGTTCTTCGTATGCCATAAAAACAGGAGCGATGTCCACATCCTTAAGAATCATTCTACCAGCTTCATGATGAAGTGTCAATCCATCATCTTGAAAAAAGATGCTACATAGACTTGATATGGCTTGCTCTTCTTCTGCTGATATGTTTCCTTGAGCCATCAATTGTTCTTGGACAGCATTAATTTTTTGTAGCAGTGCACTTTGAGAGTTATTTGATGATGGCTACATAATATCAGTAATGAACTCATCAAAAAGATGAAACATAAGAATCCTTAAATCCTTAGAAGTTTGTAATGTAGTTTAAAATTCATCTTCCTAAGTTAGGATAACTTAGAATGAAATAGGCGAGCGAGATAAACTATAAAGCCTCTATTTTAAATTTAATTTTCTCTAAGATATCACCAGCTTGTTTATTGACTATTTCCCTCACTATTCCAGCTCCGAGTTTGAAGATTCCTTTCAGGGTAAATTCTAAAGAAATTTGGACCTCAGTAGCATTGTTTACTTCAATTAAATCGAGATCTGCTTTGATAGGAAATATACTTTGATTGTTTTGGCTGATGTACGTTGATTAGGTATCAATTCGATGACTTCGTAAGTCGTTTTTAATCTTTGTCCAGCTATTTCAGCAAGCTCAGTATCGTGACTTTCTTTCCTTTATGGGTAATGGGTAGTGCATGATCACTTCTTCAAGCGCAGGTATATAGGACTTTCGATTATCGATATCCATTAAGTAGTTGAATATCTTTTCATTGTCACTATTGATTCGTATGGATTTGGTGACCTTCATTTCGACAATATTGATTGAGATTCTATCTTGTCAATTCATATAAGGTTTAGAACTGGTTATTTTTCATTCGCCACTCTACTAAGACGGATAAGCTAATTATCAATCAATTTAATGGCAAGGTAGTAATCGTATTATCGCTCTCGGCTCTATCCATGAGTAGCACCCGGTGCATAGGCAAAGTCCTTGCTTTGTTTAATCAGTTCTTAAGCTCTTACGGCCGTAGTTTTGAATGGGTAGCACATGGTCCTGCCTGCTATGGATGAACAGGAGTTTATCTTCTATTTTTGCAGCATACTGGGGTGCTTTTCTGTCGAAGACCTTAGGGTACGTCTGTGGGGCGCAAATAATAGTAATATCGTCCGTGTAAAAGAATACAGGGTCGATGACTGCAATTGAAATCACACCAACATAGAATCAGCCAGGCTTCTTCAATAGCGTATTGACGCAGAGTGTGCCACCGTAGCTGCTCAAATTAATAGAACCTATAAGGAGCTCATATACGGCTGAGCTCTTGTAAGATTCTAATTCCTCTAATTAAAAGATTAGTATTTCAGCAACTTGGTAGTTGATCTAATGCATCTCTTACCGTATTAATTTGTGCTTGATAGTCCGCCTGTGAGATCGCCCCACAACCATCAAACCCTGTTACTGCATCCATATATCCATTTGCTGCATCGACATAACTATTGCAGAGTGCAGTATTCGTTGGGTCATTTACCCAAGCAGATGCTGCGGTATTTAGATCAGCAATGGCTGCATTTACTTCAGTAGTGAACTGGTTTACTGTGCAGTCTGCCGGATCGTCGTCTCCATATGAAATGAAAGATAGAGATAGAGCAAGGATGGAAATAGTGAGAATTTTTTTCATGATGTTATATATTTTAAAGATGTTATTTTTTTGTAGTCCCCTGATAAATTAAAACATATCTTTTAATAATGCGCAATAGCTATTGATGAGTGATGTATTAATTCTTTTTGGCCCAAAGAATATCATTCCTCGGTCACTGTTATTAAATGCCTCCTTGCACTTTGCAAATTCGTTATTGTACCTCCCTCTTACATAATAGATATCAAATCTATCACATTGCGTGACTGATATCGTCAAATAGTATCTCGTTTGATCTGTATTTAGGATTCTTTTGTGAATGATCTTGACATAATTATATTGTAAAGCTTTGCAACAAAGCACTCAGAACCCTTTACTCAGACGGCCTGGCAAGGTGTCGGTCAAAGTATTCGATTAATTTGCTAAAAAGGTAGCGATCGTAATGTCGCTCACGGCTCTATCCATGAGTCGCACCTTGTGCAAAGGTAAAGTCGAAATCCTTGCCTTGTTTAATCAATTCTTCAGCTAACACGGCCGTTGTCTTGAATGGCACCACATGGTCCTGCATGCCATAGATGAACAGGAGTTTATCTTCCAAATTTGCAGCATATTTGAGCGCTTTTCTTTCGAAGACCTCAGGGTGTGTCTGCAGGGTACGAACAATAGCTACATCGTCTGTACTAAAGAACAAGGGGTCAACAGCTGTTGCAGCAGTAACACCAACCTGTGGAATAAGCCAGGCTTATTCCACAGCGTATAAACAGAGAGTGTGCCACCGTAACTGCTGCCCCAGATCCCGATGCGATCAGGATCGACATAATCCATTGACTTCATATAGGTTACAGCACTCGCATAATCCTCTATGTCCTGATCGGCAAAGCCCAGCAGGAATTCTTCTCGAAAGGCTCGACCCTAACCGTTGTTACCTCGTGAATTAACCTGCACGATAATATATCCCTTCTTTACTAACAGTTGTTGAACCAGACTGTAGTTTCCTGCCCAGCGGTTTTTGGCTGGTCAGATCATAAGGAATTTTAATTATACGTAAAATCATATTTACCAAGGTGTAACTATTGGTTATACCTTGGTTTATTTTTTTTGTAGGAACTTTGTAGGACAAAATACCCCTAAATAATACAATATTATCTTTATACGTATAGATAAAGTACTGATAATCAGATGTATTCTTGTATAATTTACAGCTCGTGAATACTTGTTTTATTCGAGTATACTGGCCCAAAAAGCACTGGATACTTCTTACCAGGCTCTATGTTGTTAGGTTTTAGTATCCGAGCGTGCAAGGCGTAATCATCTATCAGGCTGGAGAAATTAACATAATCCGCTGTTGCCCAGCTTTGTTCAGTGAATGCTGGTAATGGAGGTTGGGTTACTCGAGTAGGTTTGCTATCCTGATTATTTGTTACGTAAAGCTTTGGAGGTGAAGTATCATTGCTATGCCTGAATACTAAGTGCTGCCCATCCGGTGAGGGATAGCCAATGTTTTGACCAGAAAGAAGGGTCGCTCGTTCAGGACTTCCTCCTGACAATTTCAGACGATAAATATGTTGTTCGTAAGGATTAACGCCATTGCCTGCATAAAATAATGCATCACCAGCAATACTTGGAGCTGACAGCAAATCGTAGGATGGATCTGTTAAGAGCTGTGTACGATCCTCAGAAAGTGAGGCATCGATCGTGTAAAGACCGTAGCGATCACCTATATTGCTTAAGAATATCACCTGTTGTCCATCAGGATGCCAGTTAGATGCAAACGATGTGTACATTCGATTCACTCGAACACCTCGCCAAATCTCTCGTAGTCGGCTTTCTCCGAATGCAACAACATACAACCAACACTTAACTGCATTGTCAGAGGCAGTATCTATCAGTAGAGCATCGTCTGGTGACCAATTGAAGTCCATGACCTGATGAGCATGCGGGTCTGGTAAATCAAGGTATACAATGTTACCAGTCTCTACGTCAAGTAGTCCCACCCTCCAAATCTCATTGGGATCACCGGGGTAACTTCTACGCACCTCGTTGGACTTAGTTTCGGTAGATAGGTAATCTGGGGAAGGGTACCTTTCGCATCTGACGTCTGTTAACGACGTTAAACGCAATGGTCTATCCATCCGATGACCATTTATAAGTTGGCCCACTCCAGATACCTGGACCGATTTCACGTTCAGGTCGGCTGTAGCGCCCCTTCTGTAAGCTCGAGAGACTTCGATGCCGATTTCGGTGAGCTGACGATTCTGTTTTGATATTAAGTAGCAAGCCACAAGTCATCATTCTGTATATAGGCCGCTTGGTTGCCATTTGGCGATATCGTTAGGTTACGCGTGCCCCTGCCTCGACGGGCATCAACTGGAAGTCCTCTCCTTGGTCCAATTATGTTTGCCAGAGCTTATTACCTCGAAGGCTGATAATAGTGTTTGAATCAGTCCAGACAACATCTGGTACCGATGGAGATACCATATCTGAATAAAGGCGCACTTCCTTCCCATTGCTTGTGGATACCAAGAGGCCACCCACACCCAGGAATTCCCGGTTAACTCCAGATAAAAGCGAAATGCTCACTATTTGGTGCCCAATTTGGCCGGGCTGGGATTTTTACTGTGAGTTTTGGCGTTGCAGATAGGTCGTTAAAAGTGGGCTCACTTTCCTGTGACATTAATGATGCAGGGATCGCCATTATTAATCCCGCCAGTATCCATATTTGCCAAAAAGAAATCTGTTGCATGTGTTTGATTTGGTAACTGTGTCGTAAAATAATCTTTTACTGCTCAAGCAAAGCTTTCGAAATTTTAGAGACCACTTTCTGAAGTACTTTCAAGTTGGATGTTTTGAGACTTATCATATATTAATTCAAAGAACGGTTTCGGCTATGATTTCGCTGTGGATTCATCCGCAGGATTATTTTGCTTAGAAATCAGCCGTTTATTTATGTTCTTATTGTGATCCGGCGCAATACCAAAATGAAGCATAACCATTATTCGTGAAGGTTTTTATTCGAGTTCTTTTTTTATTGAATTATTCATTCGAATAATCTTTCAGTCTACGTCACTTAGTTTCCATAGTCGTGAAGAGGTTTCACGTATAGTATCGCCAGACATCGACGAAATATATTTTAAACTAACATGATCATAGCCCAATGATTTTTTCAAAAGTTTTTGATCGTTATAGGTTTCGAGGGCATCTTTTTTTGGTAAGTACAAACCGAATTTTTCTACTTCCTTATATGTCCATACTTTTCCGTTTTCCCACATATCAAGGTTCTCATCTAATCCAGATAATATCTCCTCTAAGTTCTTGCTTACTTGCATGTATTTAGTATTCCAGCCTTGAGCCATTTTTTCAATTCATTTTGTTCTAATTCGGTAATTTCTTCATTAGAATTGCAAGAGAAAATCACAATTACTAATACTATTTAAATATATTTCATAGGAGATTTTCCATGTTTGCCAAAGACGTGCCCGTATATCATATGCATCCCAAAGGGAATGCACTATACACCTTGTTGTGGCAAGTGTTTCTTATTTTTTTGTGGTTAAAAAGGTAATTAATTCGAATAAAATAGGGTTCTTGAACATATTATTCCAATTTATAATAATACGTGCACTTTCCACAAATCGAACTGTAAAACTGGTACCCATTCCAGCACCTCCGTGAGCAACTGCTTTTGCAGAAGTAATATTAGTGTAGGGCAATTCCATTATGGAGAATCCATAACCATATGGATCTCGGTGAGGTGGTGGTCATGCGTCCTCAGAAACTTCTGATGGAAAAGAATGTGGTGTAAATGCTAGCGTCCACATTTGTTTAGACAGTAGTTTTTCTGAACCCAAAGCAGCCATAAATTTATGCATTTCACTTAATGTGGAAATTTCGCCTTCATCGGCTCCAAAATCATCACCCGAAAGTTGTTCAATGCTGCCATCCTCCCTAAAGTAATCAGGCATTTGGCTCGTGTTAAGGTCACATTTGGAAAAGGTGTTTTTCATGTTTAGCATATTGAAAATCCTTTCATTCATGACCTTATAAAATTGTTTTTATCATAATGTATTAAATACTTAACACATGCCACTTAGTCATATATATAAATAATTAATATATTAGCGGCATGAATAAACTATGCATAGTATTAGTGAAATACAACTCTATAATAATCAACATGTGAGTATTGAAGTAAGTATAATAATACCACTGTATAATTCTAAGATTTATTACAAAACATTACTTGATACAATTGTTAGCCAAGACTTCCCTAATAATTTCATTGAGGTCATTTTAATAGATTCAAGTTCAACAGATGGTAGTTTTGTAGAAATTGACAACTACATTTCTAACCTCCCCATCTCTATAGACCTAATAAATATTCCAAAAGTTGATTTTAATCATGGCAGTACAAGAAATCTTGGGATCTCGAAATCGAATGGAGAATTCGTCATTCTTTTAACTCAGGATGCCCTGCCATCTTCTAAAAAGTGGTTACCAAATATTTTAAAACCACTCAAAGAAAATGAAAGAGTTGTTTTAGTGACTGGAAGACAAATACCTTATTCAGACCATAGTCCCATAGTCAAAAGAGATCTTAATCATCATTTCTCATCATATGGTATTAATAGTGGATATTTAATCCTTTCGAAAGATGAAATATCCAATATTTCAGAAGATCTTAGAAAATTTCATTCAAATGTTAATGCAGCTATCAGAAAATCTTTCTGGAATGAAAATCCATTTAAACCAGTAGATTATTGCGAAGATCAGGTGATGGGCAGAGATGTCCATAAATCATCCTATCTGAAAGCTTATAGTCATGATGGTAGTGTTTATCACTCTCATGATTATCCACCAATTAAATATTTTAGACGAATATTTGATGAGTTTAGGGGATATAAGCTAACATTAAATTATATAGATGGAATAAATTTTAAGACATTTCTTCCTTACATTTTTGGACGGTTAAAAAGTGATATTGATTATATAAGAAAGTCCAAAATCTCATTTTTTCAGAAGTCCAAATACATTTTACTAGCACTACCGTATATAATATTTCGAATTGTTGGGGCTTTCTTAGGGAGCCGGCATGAAAATGTTCCGAGCTTTTTATATCCATTATTTTCGCTAGAAAAGAAACAGAAAAAAACCCATTCTATGCCTAATGATAGACTCAATTTAAAATACATAATGAGGCACATAAGTCTTGCTTATTCAAACGGTGGGGTAATCCACTTGCTTAAAGAAATAGTAAGATTCCTCACTCTCGGACCGAAAACTTTGCCATCTCATGATTTGCCACAAGCCAAGTTCAATGTGGATATGGACTATTACTTTGATTTTCTCGATTACTATGATGAATCAAAACAAATTTTCTTAGAAAAAGAAATCGATCCTAAATCTAAATTGCAAATTGCTTGGCTCATTCCAGATTTTGAGAAAGGATCTGGAGGGCACTCAAATATTTTTCAATTTATAAGGGGTTTAGAAGAATTGGGTCATAGCATCACTATATACATAATGCCTTTAGGCAGTCCTATCAACTGTGCAGAAAGAAAGAAATATTTGAATGAGCATTTTACTGAACTGAATGGGGAAGTTCGAGTGCTACCAAAAGATTTAAACATAGTTGATTCGGACATCTCCATTGCCACTTCATGGCAGACTGCATATCCATTGTATCAAATCTCAAACACTAAAAAGAAAATATATTTTGTGCAAGATTTTGAGCCATGGTTCTACCCAAAAAGCTCAGAATATATATTTGCACAAAACACTTACAAAATGGGCTTCAAGTCAATCACTGGAGGAAAATGGCTTTCTTTTGTATTGTCAAGAGATTATATGATGAAATCTGACTTTTTCTATTACACCTATAACAGTGAAATCTACAAGTTAAACCCAGGCATTAAAAGACAAAAGCAGAAAATATTTTTTTATGCCAGGCACGTTACTCCAAGGAGAGGATTTGAACTTGGCGTTTTAGCTTTGAGGAAAGTGAAAGGTATAATTGAAAATGCACATATAGTGTTTGCTGGGTGGGATTGTTCTGGGATGACTATGCCTTTTGAATATGAAAATAGGGGTATACAGACCCCAGATCAATTAGCCGATTTGTTTAATGAATGTACTGTCGGGTTAGTAATTTCACTCACCAATTATTCAATACTTCCTCAAGAGATGATAGCCTGTGGACTTCCTGTTGTTGATGTTAATTTAGAAAATAATCGAATCTCATATGAGCAAGGTGAAGTTATATTAGCAGATCCAACTCCTAACTCAATAGCAAATGTATTAGTTGATCTTATCAAAAATCCAGAGAAACGTAAAAAGCAAACAGATCACGCAATGGAAATAATCCAAACAAGATCCTTAAATGCTCAGATAAAAAAAGTTGAAAGGCTTCTTTATACTTAAACTATCTCTGCCAATGCGAAATTTCAAGCTGGGTATTATTTGATCTGCAAATAATGAATCATAAACGTTCAGTGTTTCGACGGTTCCGCTTGCAATGGCTATGACATTGTTCTTAGTCAATTGATTTTTAACCCCTTCAAGATATTCTACATAACTGTTTGGTGACCATATTGGATTATCACATTTGGGATTTGTCAAAGCTTCCGTCCAAGCATCGAAAAACTCTTGCTAGGGATCATGGTAAAGTACAATGGTTGATAGAGTGGCTTACGCAGCTCTGCTG
>CACLQQ010000045.1 GCA_902609095.1 uncultured Bacteroidota bacterium
CACATCATGTGGGTTTTATTCATGCCATATAGCTCCTACACCAGCAGCCCACAACTCTTTATTCAGTTCAGGGATTTCTTGAGATAAAAGCTGAGATCCAGCTTTATTCAAGTTCATCCATTGTTGACTTAACTCGGCATAGCGCTCTTTGCTACCCTGATTAACTCTTGGCACATCGCTTTCAGTCTGATTGATTAAGAACATCCATTCCGCAGTGAACTTATTTTCAAAGTTCTCTACGTCATCATAAGCTTGAGACAAGCGCTGTACCATAGAATTATCCCAATCTTTTAACTTACTCAATAGGCTCATTGCTTTTTCCTTGAGTTCAGGATGTTTTGTCAGTTTCTTAGAGAGTTTTTGAAGCTGATCATATTTCACCTTCAACTTATTTATCATATTGTGCATACCCGTTAGGGCAGATTCCAATTGTCCCATGAATAATGAATAGGCTTCATAATCTGCTTGAGTTAATGGATAATTTGGATTGGCTTCTACCATCAACTGAGTCGTCGTCTTACTATAACCATGTGATAAGGTCAGCGTATAATTTCCTGGGACTACTTTGTGCCCACGATAGCTGGCCTCTATATACACCCCCTTTACCCCAGGCATGATATCATGTCGTAAATCCCAAACGAACCTATTCAATCCTTTCTTTTTACTAAGGGTTGGAGCTGGAGGAGGACCACCATCATATCTAACATAACTTGAATCCTTGACTGATCTAATCGTTCTGATCAGTTGACCATTAGCATCACTGATTTCGAGCGTTAGTGCTTCATCCTTTTTCACATCTGGTAAATCATAATATAGCACTGCACCATTGGCAGGATTAACACCATGTAGTGGATGTGTCCCATCGAACGATTTACTGTTCCCATTAAGTTGACTGGAACCGTTGATAAGCATGGCATCCTCGGGCTTGTAGATTTTGAAGTCTGAATTGTCGACTTCATATTCTCTAAGGACATTCATGTCATCCAGAATCCAAAAAGATCTACCCGATGTGGCTACGATCAAATCATCATGACGTATGATTAAGTCAGTAATAGGCACTACTGGCAAATTGATATTGAACGATTCCCATGATTTACCACCATTCCATGACACATAGACACCTGTCTCGGTTCCAGCTATAAGTAAATCCTTACGAACTTCATCCTCCCGAACAACTCTGGTAAACGCTCCATAAGGAATTCCATCGCTGATATTCTTCCATGACTTACCATAGTTAGTCGTCTTATATATGGCAGGGGTATGATCGTTAAACTTGTATCGAGTAGTAGCTATATAGGCAGTAGCCGGATCATGAGGACTAATATCGATAGCATTAATGAGGCATTCCTCAAGTCCTCTAGGCGTAACATTACTCCAATTGGCTCCACCATCTTTAGTGATGTATACTAATCCGTCATCACTACCTGTCCAGAGCACACCTTTCTCGTGGGGAGATTCGATCATGTAACTTAGGGTACCATAGTTCTCTGCTCCTACCGCCTCTACAGTGAGTGGGCCACCACCTTTCATCTGCTTGTCTTCTTGGTTACGAGTTAGATCTGGTGATATCTCTCTCCAGGACTGACCCATATCATCAGTTCGTAAGACATATTGCGCACCATGATAAAAAGTACCAGGTTCATGCTTAGACCAGATGATTGGTGCATTCCAATTAAACAAGTATTTCATATCTCTGGCAGCTCTACCCAAATATTGTATAGGTGCCTCCATAACATCAGTTGTTGCCATAGCCTTATAATCCAAAACTTCTATAGTTCCGAGATAAGATCCTCCCATCACATACTGAGGATCATCGGGATCAAATGCTAAAAACGCACTCTCTCCTCCCGCAGAATAGGTCCAATCTCTTTCGGTTATGGATCTGCCGCCGATGGATCTACTAGCAATCTTCACTGAGGTATTATCTTGCTGGCCTCCATATATGTTATATGGGAACTGATTATCAACATTGACTCGATAGAATTGAGCTGTTGGCATATTACTCTGTCGAGACCAAGTATCTCCATAGTTAAAACTAATAGCTGCACCTCCATCATTGGCAATACAAAGATTCTTAGGGTTGTCAGGATTAATCCATAGATCATGGTAATCACCATGAGTACCTGTAATACGACTCCATGTCTTGCCACTATCTTCGGATCTTAAAGCTGGTGCACTCAATACATAGATAGTCTCATCATCCGTCGGGTCAATAAACAACTCTATATAGTACCATGCTCTCTGTGTTAACCGATTATCGCCACTCACCTTGGACCAGCTTGTTCCACCATCATTGGAAACAAACAGGCCGCTCTTATCTTCGAGGGTATTACCTTCTATGAGCGCATATACTTTATCTGAGTTAGATGGAGCTACAGCAATAGCCATCTTACCTTTTTCTTTTGGTAGGCCATCACTGATTTCTGACCAAGTCTCTCCACCATCTACTGATTTATATAAACCACTATTAGGTCCACTCTTAACCATCCATGGGAACCTCTGATAATCCCACATAGCAGCGTAGAGGATATGTGGATAGTTAGCATCCATAGAAAGCTCAACAGCGCCTTTCCCTGGTCCTTTATATAGAACTTTTTGCCAGGTTGCCCCTCCATCTATGGACCTATACACCCCTCTTTCTTTTGACTCACTGTATAAAGCTCCTTGAACACCAACATAAACAACATCAGGGTTGTCTGGATGGATAACAATTCGAGATATATGTTGTGAATTCTTCAGCCCAGTGTGCTTCCAAGTTTTACCCGCATCTATAGACTTGTAAATTCCATCGCCATAGTGGGTCATCACACCTCTTACTGCATGTTCCCCCATACCACAGTAGATAACATTAGGATCACTGGCGGATACGGCTACTGCGCCCACTGAGCCAGTTTGAAAGTAACCGTCGGATATATTATTCCAATGTTGACCAGCATCCTCAGTTTTCCATAATCCACCACCTGTAGTACCCATATAATAGGTCAATGGATCCCCAATCACTCCTGTCGCAGTGACAGATCGCCCTCCTCTGTAGGGTCCGATATTCCTATATTTTAACGATTTGAAATAGGTTTCAGCATCCCCCTGCTCTTCTTGAGCTGATAGGCAGTGAGCAATGGCGATCAAGAATAAAAGAATAAAGTAATTTTTCATAGTATTCAGTTGGTGCCTTAATATAGCGATTACACATTACTATTCTGATCAAGATTAATTAAAAGGATCAGAAAATTTAGGATCAGAAATCAAGGTTTCATCGGTCAGCGTATGCAGGAAAGTAATCAAATCTAACTTATCCTGCTCACTCAAATTCAATCGTTCAACACCATTATCACCTCTGCCTCCTCTGAGTCTATTATACAAAGCTGGCCCAGGCTGAATTCCTGAATTATAGTGCTCAATAACTTGCATTAGATTATCAAACCTGCCATCATGCATATATGGACCCACGATACCTACATTTTTTAAAAACGGTGATTTAAACACTGTAGTTTACCCATCATCTAATCCGTTACCTCGGGCGTTATTTGTCAACGCAAATGCTACTGGATCATGACAGCGAACACAACCTGCTCGTCCCAAAAATAGGTCTTTACCTCTATTTTCTGAAGCCGTAAATTTTGGAAAATTATTATTTAATCCATTATTCCGACTATTCGTATATACCTGAGCAAAGCCTCTATCAAACTCACTGTCTATAGAAACCATCGATCTAACAAATTGAGCCAGAGAACGCTGTACCCCTTCTATAGTTACTTCTGAATGACCATATATCTGTTGAAATAAATCAGGATAATAATCCAATGTGCTCAACTTAGCTATTAGCGCATTGAGTCCTCCATTCGAGGCATCAAAACTAATCTCAATGCCATCTTGGATAGGAAATAAAACCTGCTCCTCCAATGTCATAGCTCTCCTATCCCAGAACACAGTACCTAGCTCAAACAAAGCGATATTACCTAATCTCATTGAATGTACCCCAGTTCGTCCTCCCTCATGACCAGTACTGAACTGATCAGGATCAGTAAATCCATTAGACTGTAGATGACAACTGGCACAGGATACATTATTACTTACGCGCAAGTTGACATCATAAAATAACACTCTACCTAAATTGGCTTCAGCATGATTAAATCTATTGTTAGCAGGCTCATTGCTCTCGCTAAGTACACCATTATAATAATGGGCCGGATAGTTAACATTAGAATATATATGTCCCACATCAAATACATTTGCTATCCCTTGATCCGAGTTGTTATTATTATTGATTCCATTTCCCAGATTAGCATCACTATTATTTCCATTAGTCAGGTTATTTACTGATTCAGTTCCACCTGCAGTGGAACTATCAATAGTGGCAGATTCTTCGGTGCATCCTATATTTATGGTTATGAGCAAAGCCAATACATAGGTCCATGTTTGATACTTCATTATGTTTAATTTGGATTGGGCAGGGCTGCCTCTTATACCTCTAAAAGGATAATTAATTCCAGTTAACCTAAAAGGAAGATTATTTTCAAAAAATTCATTTTGAATACCGCCAACACTACATCATTTTTGTATTCAATTCTACTTTGAATCCATACTAAAACCACAGAATGGATAGTTTTAGTTATCGTGAATTCACTGAACAATTACGCTATGACCATTAAGAAGCTCATCCTGACAATATCATTTGTATCCATTATCTCATTAGTCTTTGGGCAGAGATTCATGACTGTTAAGCCAGAAGAGGTAGGAATGTCCTCTAGTAGATTGACCTTCCTTGATGAGACACTCAATAATTATGTCAACGACGGTGAGTTATCGGGAGCGGCATTGATGGTATTGAGGAATGGGAAGGTGGCTTATGAAGGATACTTCGGGGAGCAAGATATGGAACGCGACATTCCTATTACTGAACGATCTATCTACCGTATTGCCTCACAGACCAAAGCCATCGTCAGTGTAGCGATCATGATGTTACAGGAGGAAGGCAAACTATTGATCTCAGATCCACTATCTAAGTATATCCCAGAGTTCAAAGAATCTACAGTAGCTATATCTAATGAAGACGGAAGCTATGACATAGTTCCTACTAAACGAGAGATAAGATTGAGAGATCTACTGACACATACTGCTGGGATAGGATATGGATATGGGCCAGGAGCAGAGCTTTGGCAAGAGACTGGCATCCAGGGTTGGTATTTTGCGCATCGAGACGAACCTATTGTAGAAACTATTAAAAAAATGGCAGCGCTACCTAATGAAGCACATCCTGGTGAGCGATATGTATATGGATACAATACAGATATTTTGGGAGCAGTAGTAGAGTTAGTATCAGGTCAGACTCTAAGTGAGTTTATCAAACGACGTATCTTAGAACCTCTCGACATGATTGATACCCATTTTTATCTTCCACCCCAAAAAGCAGGTCGTTTAGCTAAAGTTTATGCCGCTGGAAAAGAAGGACTGAGTCTTTCACCAGATGAGAGTACCATGGTTGGACAAGGTGGGTATATCAATGGCCCAAGAAAAAGTTACTCAGGGGGAGCTGGCTTACTTAGCACAACAGAAGATTATGCCACCTTCTTGCAAATGATGCTTAATGGAGGCACTTACGGTGATCATCGTATCCTTTCTCAGAAGTCTGTTGAGCTCATGACAGTTAATCATTTAGGATCTATTGAGTTTCCTTGGACAGGTGGTGTAGGGTTTGGCTTAGGATTTTCTGTAGTTGAGGATCTGGGTTCGCGAGGAGAATTAGGTAGTGAAGGTGAATATGGTTGGGGTGGTGCTTATCATAGTGTATACTGGGTAGATCCTGTGGAAGACTTAGTAGTGGTATACTTCACACAGCTTATTCCTGCAGGAGATATTGATGATCACCAGAAGATTCGGGCACTGATTTATCAGGCTATAGTGAATTAGATTATTTATGGAGTAAGTAAACTTCCTTAATGAAGTCTGCAACTTTAGATTCATAAATCAGAGATAATTCTCTCTCAAGACAGTTCTAATTGTTATGACGGATCAGACTCATAAGAGTTGTATATGTAAGATTGTATTTGTTGCATTATTAAGCTCCCTTTATTCATCATGTAAAGCTGGTGCTGGAGAGTGCCTAGGTATTAGATCAATTGTTTTTCACTCTTTGAGCTCTGTGGCCATTCATAGAGATACGTTAGATAAAATTATTGACTGCAGAGATTTCATAAGCCATACGGATTGTTTAGCATTTAAGACCTCCGAATTAATGTAAAGACAAGAAGAACATAGAATTTCGAAGGATTTTCTTTTGAATTCGATATCAAATGGTGTTGAAACAAGTTTAGTTTATGAACATCAGTTTGTTAATGATCTTTTGAATGAGAGCCCTGATTTCAAAGCTAAAATTGAAGATTATAGTAACTTGTACAAGCAAAAAACATTCTATAAAGTTTTATACGGTCAAATAGACTTTTTCTATAAATTGGATAAGACCTTCGTACAGAAGGGATCGTTCTCATTGATGGTAAAGAAGTGTGTGAAATTACCACAGTTGATCAATATATAGAAGAAAAGGTTCGCTATCAGTTCAAAACATCATGATTATTAGAGTTGGATATTGGTGTTACTGGAACGTACAAGTTATGGATCATCTTATTATATGTTTTGACTCACGTTGAAGACGGATTATTTGAGTTTTATGATGGGACGCTAAAGAAATGGCTTTGTCAGGGGACCTTTAATCCCCAATATTATGCCTCAATTATCGACAGAAGAAGACAGTATGGTGAGCAAATTGATCCGCTCTGTTATGAATTCATCATTAAGAAGTTACTGCCCGACGATCCATGAAAAGTCGATCTATTAAGATTTAGTTTAGGTCTAAATCCACTTAATAGGGGTATAACCACAAATGAATTTTTCGAAAAATCCTGTGAAATATGTCTTTAAATCCATATTACAACTTTTGAAAGTCTGAAGTATGTAACTTAAGACTTATCTTTTTCATAACCTACCAACATTATAGTTCGAGTTCACACCCTATTAGAAATAGCTCTTTTATCTCGTAGTCTCTCCGTTGTTTCATTAACCTACAGCAGCCCTTCTTAGTCTATCATTAATCGCTATTCCTAAATCTTCTTCAGGTAGCAGTTTAACTTGTAACTCTGAGAGATCTAAGTGATCTAAGGATCGCATCACTTTAAACAGGTTTTGTGCAGCCTCTCGAAAATCTTTATTTGATGATAGATTATAACAAACACTATCATCAGATATAGATAAGTCTTCCCCAAAAGATATATAGCCAACCCGTACCTCATCAAAAGTAAAGGACTTAACTAACCTGAGCGGTATCGTTGGAGCATAGTGACTCTTGAGCATCCCAGGTGCTGATGGGTTACTCGTTGAATGATCTCTTACTATAACTTCTGGTAGATATTCTCTAACGATATCCATCGATAAGCCTCCTTTACGGAAAACAGTTGGCCTACCCTCCTCAATTCCTATAATAGTTGACTCCAATCCAACTTCGCACGATCCACCGTCTAAAATGTAACTCACTTGATCACCCAACTGATCAGCGACATGTTGTGCCGTAGTGGGACTGATATATCCGAATGGATTAGCACTCGGTGCAGCAAGAGGAAAGTCCAGTTGAGATAATAATTCTCTAGCTTCAGCATGTTGAGGAATCCTAACTGCTACTCTATTTAATCCAGCAGTCGTGATGTCTGGAATGACTTCTTTTTTTTCTAATAATACAGTTAGAGGACCAGGCATATGGTCAGCCATAATTGACTTTAATCCATCTGGAATAGCCTTCGCATAATCGTCAATATTATCAAGAGAAGGTAAATGAATGATTAGTGGAGCAAAAGAAGGCCTCTGTTTAGCCGAAAAAATTTTAGCTACGACAGTCTCGCTCAAGGCATTGGCCGCTAAGCCATATACCGTCTCTGTTGGTATAGCTACTATTTCTCCAGACTTCAGTAATGAAGCGGCCTTATTAACATTGGTACCTATCCTCACAGAATTTTAAAATCTCGGATTAACAATAGTATTGTTTTGAGATCCAAATCTATAATTAAATCCGAAATAGCTGAAATAGGAATAACTGGTATCTAATTGACGATTTTGTAAAATAATATCTTGATCTGATACATCACCCTTAGCAATATTAATACGATCGCCGACAAAAGAGATGAATCCTCCAAACTCTAGACGCAACCCTTTAACCAGATTGAGTTCAATATTAGGATTGAATGATATGCTATACAGACTAAAGTCATGTAGATATTGATCAAACTCTATATCGAAAGATAGTGAGCCCCATTTTTGATTTTGGTTGTACTCTACATCTATACCATGTCTACCCCGAGTCTCATTTAACTTATCAAATACCGTGATCTCAGTATAATCTTTATATTCGGCACCTATCGTATATCTGACACTGAAGCGTCTGGTACTGTTATCTGAATAAGGATAAATATTGTACTCTATCCCTACTCTTGCTGAAGATTCAACATCAACATTACCAAAACTGGACGAACCTGTGTAGAGCCTACCACCCCAGGACCAATGGTCCCCTATACTCCATACATGCTGTCCAAAAAAACCTAATGTGCGGTTGATACTTTGTACCACTTCACCATCAGAAAGCTGAAATTTAGATTGCTGATAATTGTACCAAGTTCTCATAAAAGTTTTAGAATCTCCCGTGATGCGAGATGCAGAAATTCTACTAAAATACCCTTGCTCTTGGAAGCTTGTTTCTCCACTAATGTTTAAATTTAACCCAATATCAATGGACCAGTAGTTCCATGGATCCGCAAGAGGTGTTAATGCTAAATCTTGAGTAGAATCAGTTTCCACCTCATACATAATGCTTTTAGCTAATTCAGTCTTCAACAAATAAGGTAGAACACCTCTATTAAAGTTGTCAACAAATTGATTCTGACGATCTAAGTCAGATATATTGGCTTCTCTATAGTAGGTTATTGTATCTCCTGGTAAATTAAATTCTGGAGCAAAGAAAAAAGCCATCTGTACTTCTCTGGATCCTGCACTGGCACTCTGATCTGTGACTAAAACATATACGTCCGCAACCTGTCTATCTCTAACATAATTGATATACGTTACTTCTTGCTTGAGATAGAAATCGAAACATTCTTGACATTGACAATCTATGAATACTGTAGGTACAGCAATAGTCTGAGTAAGACCTTTAATCCCTATGGCAATCACGGCAAGCGTGATAACTGACCTAAGATAGTTCTTCATTTAGATGCATAGTTAGTACTTTATAGTCGGAGAATAGGATAGTATCATTACACTTAACGACACATTAACAACCTTGTATATATGAGAGTAAGTAATCCAGCTCTTAATGACTCTTTTGATGAGCCAATTGAAGGACATGGGTTTATAATGATATCATGACCTTGGAAGGCACTGTATCCAAATCTATGTTCCTGATCGCATTGCTGATTGGAGCTGGGATCGTAGGCTGGAAAGTATCCAATATGGCCGCTTACGCAGAACATATGCAAACCATCTTGATGGGGAGTGCTGTAATGGCTTTCATAACGGCTATGATTACCATATTCAAGAAGAGTACGGCAATACAACTACCGCTCCAGCATATGCAATACTTGAAGGAATCTCTCTCGGAATCATTTCACGACTTTATAAGACTATGTACCGTGGTATCGTATTGCAAGCAATATTTCTGACAGTAGGGGTCTTCCTGGCCCTCTTGCTTTGCTGCAAGTCTGGATTGATTCAAGCGACGGAAAACCTTCGGCTTGCAGTAATATCTACTACTATGGGCATATTCATCGTTTATCTCATCAGCTTTGTCGGCCGATTTGTTAGCTTCACTGTTGCTTACATCCATGAATCTGGGAACATAGGGATAGGTATCTCTATAGTCATTGTAGCCGTCGCAGCGCTCAATCTTGTTTTAGACTTTGAATTCATAGAGAGAGGGTCAGAAAGCGCTAGGCTTCTAGCTTATATGGAATGGTACGGGGCGTTTGGCCTACTGATTACTTTGGTTCGGTTATATATCAAAATACTACGATTATTAGCTAAGATGAGTGAGAAGTAATCCGCTCAAACAGTTTTGCTATGGATGATTTAAGAGTTAAAAAATAAGTAATACTTGTACGATTTATAAACGTATCAATCCTTAGAATTCTAAACTATAATAGCACTAGATGGTTATTTGATTATTAACTTTAGTTACTTAGAAATTAAGATTATTTGGACCTTTGGGGTATACTGTCTTTGTCGTAGTTACGTTCATCACCCCAATTGATAACACATAATTAGTCAATCTCGCTAGACCTCTATCAGGCTGATGAAATATTCTTTGCTTCAGTAGACAAGTTGATAGTTGGTTCAGCCCATTCTGGTTATGCAGTGAAATACTGAAGTAATTGGAAAAGTTAAGAGAGGACTATATTTTAATTATGATGTTTCCAATCATTAGATCAATATTATAGCTATCCTAACGTATTAATCGCTAATACTCTTGGTACTTTGACAATTACCAACATACGGCTCGAGGTTATGCAGACCATAGAGCAATCAATGGGTGATATATTAAGTAAGTATCTTAAATCTATCGAGAAGAATTGGCAACCGGCCGACCTAATTCCGGATTCAAGAGGTCCAGTCTTCTTTGATCAGGTAAGAGAGGTTCAGGAGCTGGCTAATGAAATGTGCCGTATGACCTATTAGCAGTATTAATAGGTGATACCATTACTGAGGAGGCACTTCCGACTTATGATTCTTGGTTGATGTCTGTAAAAGGTATTGACAATGATGGTCGTAATGGTTGGTCCCAATGGGTTCGATCTTGGACAGCAGAGGAAAATTGACATGGAGATTTACTCAATAAGTATCTCTACCTATGTGGCCGAGTGGATATGAAAGAAATGGTAACCTCTGTTCAATATTTGATCAGTGATGGTTTTGACATAGGCAAAGGAACAGATCCTTATAAGAACTTTATTTACACCAGTTTTCAGGAATCAGCCACAAATGTATCTCATCGTAGAGTTGCATCATTAACTAAAAAAACAGGTAATAAGCAGTTGGCTAAAATCTGTGGAATTATTGCGGCTGATGAAGCACGTCATGCCAATGCATACATAGATTTTGTAGATCGGATATTTGCAATCGACGGTAGTGAGATGATGCTGGCTTTTGAAGATATGATGCGTAAAAAGATCGTCATGCCAGCACACTTTTTGCGCGAGTCAGGAGGATATCTCGGTGGATTATGGTCACACTTTTCAGATGCTGCACAGCGGATCGAAGTGTATACCGCACAAGATTATATTGACATCCTCAAATCTCTAATTCATAAGTGGGATATCGGTAATATCAGAGATCTGATTGAATCAGGCGAAAAAGCTCGTGACTATGTCATGACATTACCAGCAAGGCTACAGCGTATATCAGAGCGAATGAAAACTCCAAGCAAAGAATATGAATTCAGCTGGATAGGCTCCTATGCTTAAATAGTTCCTGTGCCTCAGAAAGAGTTACTCTCTATTATACTATATTGTTACCTCTTAAAAATATGAATCATTGAAAAAGATAATCATACTATTCATAGTAGGTCTAATCCTAATGAGTCACGATATGTTCCTTAAACCTGAAGGATACTATCTCGACGAAAATTCAGAAGCTATCATTTCGCTTGTTAATGGAACTTGGAATCTAAGTGAAAATTCGATTGACAGGAATAGAATGATAGATGTCAGTATCGTTAGTAACGGTACTCGTAATCGAATAGATACGACTAACTGGACTGATAAAGAAAATACTACTTTACTACATATAGAAACTGGATCAGCAGGAACATACGTAGCAGGAGTGTCAACATATTCCAGGAACTTTAAGATGGAGGCGAAAGCATTCAATGATTATCTGGAGCATGATGGTGTATTAGATATTCTAGACTGGAGGAAAGAGAACAGTGCATTAGAAGAAGATGCAAATGAACGGTACTCCAAACATGTCAAAAGTATATTTCAGGTTGGCGAGAAACGTTCTGATGACTACAAAAAAAGTTTAGGATATCCTATTGAGTTTATCCCATTAACAAACCCATATGACGCATCAACTGGCGATAAATTAAGTTTCAAACTCTTGAGAGATAATGTTCCTTTAACCAATCAGTTAGTCTATCATGGCACAGCTCATAGTCATGAGCACAACCACAGCCATAAAAAGGGCGATGACCATCACCATCATGATGCGATCAAACTCAAAACTAATGCTCAAGGAATAGTTACAATGAAGGTATCCGAGGAAGGAGTACAGTATCTGAGAACTATACATATGGAGTTTTCTAAAGAAGAAGGCTTAACTCACGAATCGAATTGGGCAACAATAACATTTGAGGTAGGTCATGGTCACAGCCATGATAGTAAGAGACTCTACTACGTCTTAGGAGCGATTGTTCTCCTATCCGGGATCTTATATATGTATCAGAAAAGTACAAGTTAAGATTATCCGACTTTGAGGTATCCTAACTCAAATGCTCTACGTACTGCACCGGCAGTATTACGTACATTGAGTTTTTCCATTAGGTTTTTCCTATGGGATAATGCAGTATGATTGCTGATATAGAGCTGATTAGCGATTTCTTTAGTAGTAAGCTCATGTGCGATCAACTGTAGCACTTCTTTTTCTCTATTTGATAGTATTTGCATCCTCTGTATTGAGTTTAGTAATTGTTTAAATCGAATCTAATATTGTAAGCTTATCAACATAGGATCCGTTAGGAGTATCCATCTTAACAGTGTATATGCCAGGATCTAATTTTCTGAGATAAAGTCTCTTATAATGATCTCCATAATCCTGATAATAGTGATTCATAATTGGAGTGATTAAGTCACCCGCATGATCATATAAATTCAATGAGACATTAGTAGCCTGAGGGATATATATTCTTATTGTTTGAATATCTGACCCTTCAAGATTGAATACCTGTAGTGATTCATCAGGCCTAACTTTACGCTTCAAAAATTCAGTTTCTGATTTACTTTCTATCAGGGCCATAGAAGGAGGGGGACAATCTTCTATATTAGCCTCAAAACTGCTACCTGAACTAACCTCAAACCCTGCATCTAATACAATTTCTATCCCAGCATTATAATTCACAGAAGTGCTATTCATAACCTTACCTTCAGACATGAGGGCCATAATTGCATGATACTGATTAGGACTTAGATCACTTTCGTTAACAAACAATGTATCCAACGAGCAGTCTAATTCTTCTGCGGTGTATCCTACACATTGACACATATCATCAAAATGATCACTAAGTGTCGCCACATCGCCGTCATCACAAGTTGTACCCATTTCTTCACAGAAAGAAGCATTGAAAGTTATTTTACTAATACCTCTACAATCATTAGCTGGATCAAGTGACGTAATTAGAACATATCTTATAGGTAGATTACCAAAATCAGGTCCACTAAATCCACGATAAGACGTATCTCCAGGAGCTAAAATCCAATTATACTCTCCTAACTCATCCCAACTCAGTCCATCTAAAGAATAATGTACCGCAACATTTTCAAAGCCATGATCCGTCTCATCAGCAACATTATAATTCCATATGTGAGTTTGCCCTAATAAATATTCATTCCCTAAATCATACTGAATCCAATGGAAGTTTGATAGCGAAAATTCGGGCACAGCACTGGGCCGAGCTGTACAACTGAGCCAAGAGTCGGTGGACTTCGTTCCTAATTGATCCGTAGTCTCACAATAATCTTCCTTAGTAAAATCATCAGCAGAATTATCACAGTCGCTACCTCCTGCACATATAGTACCAATACAATTACAGTCTCCATTCATCATATCATCGATGGTTAGCGGATTTCCATCATCACAATCATTGAATTCAGGTACACAAAGTATTGGATCGTTATAATTATATAATAATATTGAAGGGATGCGATACCACCCTTCAACAGCATGCTGTGGCCCATTCCAAAATATCATGAACCGATTGCCATAACCTGGATTCTTTTGTATCAACTCAAAATAGTAGACATCCCCAGCTTGAAGAGAAATATTTGACAGACTCTGTTCACCTCCCTGAATCGTCTCGGCCTCATGCTCATATACTCCCATCCACCAACGATTAGAGAATATTTCATGATTAATATCAGTATCGCTTGTATTACTCAACCTAAAAGTAGTTTCTCCAACTCCAGTTACATTAAAATCATATGACCCGGTAGTAGGAGCTAGTAAATAACCCTTTATGAGCACTCCAGTCTCATGCAAATCATTGGGCCAACTAGCATATAGTCCTTGATTATGCATAACCAATCCACTTGGCGAGACTGGATAAGAAGGATTATCATATAAGTCACTCAATGAAGAATTAGAGATACCATAATAGATATAAGCATTTAACACTCCTCTCTCTCCAAATTCTGAAGGTACTCCTGTATTTGGCGAGCCAACACAGTTACAGCTACCATCATATATATCATCCACGGTATTACCATTACCATCATCACAAGGTGTTCCTTTGGGCTGACATATAGGATCACAGATATCAGCTAAATATGGTGAACTAATAATTTGCCAATCCTCGTTGGAACCTCCTGGTATATCCCAATATAGCATAGCGTGATCCCCACCCTCTTCTTCAAAATGATGAAGTTCAAAATAGTAGTGCTGCCCTGCAACCAATGTCCTATACTCTGAAGTTTGGCCATCATGATTATTATGATCTGTGACTCCACTCCACCCAGAACTATAAGCAGTCGTATCTGAATAATCTACATAATTGCTGTCATCGCTTAAATAAAAAGTGGCCAAATTATCACCAGTAACATTGAATTTATAACTACCTGATTGAGTAGGAATAATAAATCCCTTGATCATAGATGAAAATCGTTCATCGTAATTAAGGCTTGTAGCCGTGGCGTTCAGAGTTCTTATTCTATCTGGCCCATTAGGATAGGTATCATCTTTCAATACATGCTCTAAGCCCCAATATGGTACATCACTGTACCAAAAATGCCATGATACTTGTCCAGCAGTTCCGATACATTGACCTGTAGATTCAATACTGATACCAAGCGCAATTAATATTATGAGGAGTTTATTCATATGATTGTTTTATGTAGAGTGAGATTAGCTAAATAGTCCTATGCCACCAGGTGTATCAAAATTGCCTATGTTAGGTAAGACATAGCTAAGATCATTATCAGAAACACCAAACCACTGAGCTAATTCTGCATACATTTGGTCACTCGCAATCTGAGGTATGAATCGTCCACGATTATCGATATTAAGTGGGTTGTCTTCACGTAACTCTGGATAATCCCCGTACACTCTCCCTCCATTAATGGCACCACCTACCATCAACATGTTACCACCCCAAGCATGATCTGATCCACCAGAATTAGTGGTGAGTGTTCTACCAAAATCCGAGATAGTCAGAATAGTCACCTTGTCTTGAAGACGACACTCTGGTCTTTCACCAAGTGCCGTGTATAAGTCATGGATCGCCCTATCTAACTGTGGCAACTTAGCAGCCTGTGCATTGATTACTTCATCGTGATGATCCCAACCTCCAAATGTGGTAAAGAATATCTGGCGATTGGCACCTAACTGATCCTGAACTGAAATGATATCAGCTATCATTCGCATATCCTGAGATAAGAAGTAATTATCAAAAACATGGTTGAATCCAGGTCGTCTTGCTAGTGCAGTCTGAAAGACCTCAAGGCTCTCAATTGTTTGAGCATTCTGATCTCGATAGGTCTGTTGAAAAATATTTGTATATGATTCCTCGAGTATACTGTTCAGTGCTCCCTGGGCGATCTCTGTCATAGCTCCTGAATTAGCCCATCCTTTTGGCATTGTTCGAATCCCCAATTCATCTACTTGGTTGCCAACAGCGTACTCTACTACCTGGTTTCCAGCCTGATATCTGTTACGTCCATCTAAAGAGATATTCATTGAAATCTCATCGATGGTGTTCATATCTCTCAACATATCTGCCATCCGTCCTGCAACACCTACTGCGCTTCGATCCTGAGGTACTGATGTCTGCCATTGCATGATTTGATCCGAATGACTATAGAGTCCTAATGGAATACGTGTGCTACCACTATAGAGTTGAGGGACGCTTGTTATCGGTTCTACTAGTGTCCCAATATTACTGATCACAGCTAAATCACCGTTATCATAAATCTGCTTACAATTAGTCAATCCTGGATGTAATGCAAAACTTCTACCTGAAATCGGGTCGTCGATTACCGTATCTGTTAAGGAGTTTTGATCCAAGGCTAAATCTCCTCTGAAGTCATTGTACATATTATATTGGTCCTGATCATATGGGATCACCATATTATGTGAGTCTGCCCCTCCAGCCAATAGTATACATACGATAGCTTTATAATCTCCTGGCACTCCAATAATATGGGGCCGAGCCGCTGCGGTATTGATCATCCCTAATTGCAATGCTGTGTTAAGCAGTGTTGTACTACCCATAGCGGCACAACTTACCTGACCTATGAATCTTCTTCTTGATATTTTATGATTACACATTTGGTATCTTTTTGATTTAGTTTATCGATTGATGAGATAATCCGGTGACGCCATAATGAGATATATAGCGAGTTTGACCTTATAGAGATTAGGATCTAATCCATCATCAGAAACATTAAATTGTTCAACGGCTTCTGCAATAGTATTAATAGTTCCTTCTTGTAATTTCCCGTGTGCTATGAGTACGTTTAGGCGGTCAATTAGCTGATCTGTCCTCCCCTGATTTATTAGAGACAACTCTGCACTATAATCTGGCTGTAATCGATAACCATCAACATTTACCTCATTACCATACAACTCCCAAACGTCTTCATAGTCATCATCCATAATCCATTCAGTCAGCCCATTGATATATCCAGCTATGCTTTGTGTATTAGTGATTTGAAATTCTGGTGCTACCTTTTGAGCATCTTCAATAGGACCTATAGGTTGGTAATCTGATTGATAAAAATTGAATACACTTGGACTACTCAGAGGTATCTGCTCTATAGCGTCATATATACTGAATAGGATGTTTCTAAATGAGCCGTTGTCGCTATTTCGACCAAATGCCTTACCAAGTTGTACATATCTAATGAATGGTTCACGAAGCTTACCCACATCAGGATCATCTCCGATAGTACAACTACGAGCCTCCTCATCTAATAATATAGCCTTCATGAGAGATTGCATATCACCTCTAACAGTACCATAAGGCCCCTCCCCATTGAATGCATCAGTCACTCGAGACACATAAGCTGGGCTGGGATTAGATGTAACGAATCGTTGGATTAAAAATTTACCCACAAATGGTCCTACATTATCATGCAAGAATAAATGATCCAAAGCATCCTTGACGTCTTCATGCACCCAACCTGTTCCTGATCGAGCTGGAATTACCTCACCATTCAAAAGATACTTCTCTCCATACTCGTGATACTCCTCATAAATCTGCATTGGCAGTCTAAATGTCGTTTCCCAGTTACCCGGCCCATATCCGAAATTCATATTATCCCCGTATGAGAATCCTGTAAAAATTTTCGCTAACTCAGCAATATCCCGGTTATCATAGGTAGGAATATCTTTACCCTGAGCATCTACTTTATGCGTACCGTCATAGTTTAGCTCATGTAAACCTATGGTGAACAGCTGCATTACCTCTCGAGCGTAATTTTCGTCAGGAAAAGTATAGTGGATATCCAAGGTATCCGGGGGCCATACACTCCAATCTAAGTCAAGGATTGTATCAGTTCTAGAATTATTCATATAGGTCAGAAACTCCCCCATTGCTGTATGATAGGTCACAGAATCTAATAAAGTTCGATAGTTTCCAAGGGCATTATTTAATAACATATCATAGTATGTTGATAAGGCATAAGCATTATCTCCAAAGGCAGAAAACCGCGAGATAACGAATAGCTGACTCAAAGCAAAAGCTAAGCGCTGACGGAGTTGATCATCATTTGACATATGATAATCCCACCATCCATAGTGCCAATACCAATCATAGGACCCTCCATTTGCGTCGTTATTAGCAGCCTTTCTCTGATTAGTTATATCGATAACTTCAGACATGATTGAAGGTCCAACTGGAATATTGAACTGTTCATCAATCCAGTCTTCTAATCCTAGATTTTCTAATTCTTTTATTTCATCATATGTAGAACCAAAAGTAGATTGAGACAAAAATCTTGATGAAGCATTAAGATTTGGTTTAAACCCTCTACTCCCAAGAGTATTTTGAGCACTGCCTTCTATGTTCTCACTGCTGGTGGTTATAGTTATACCCTCAGTAATACCCTGTCCTAAAGTAATATCCTGATTATAGCCAATGCAGTATATTGATAAATAAATAACAGATAAAAAGGTATTTTTCATAGTTTTCAATTGGTCTGTACTTATGTGACGAGGTGGCTTAATAGTACCCTTCCCTCAGAAAATTAATTTTCGTCAAATCAAAAAATAAAAAAAGAGTTCATGGATGGAGCTGACCATATAAGGATATAACAAACTTATATATGCTATTTAATAGTAATATAGTGGTATACCCTACAAGTCCCGTAGTGTATACCATGGAATTGAAAATTACAGATGTATATTGTGCTGAATCTTGTGAGATCAAAATAATATTTCTATATGAAGTCTATCATTACAGGACTAATACTACTACTTACTATTAGTATACATAGTCAAAAGCCTTTACAGACTCAAGCAAGCGAACTCTATGAGACATTGAGCAGATACCAAGCCGACAATGGTAGCCTCAATAGGTTCTATTACATGTATAATTCCCCAGAAAGGCGAGAGCGATTCATTGAGTTTTATAATTCCTACTTAGCAGAACTTAATCAATTTTCGTTCGCCGAGTTGTCACAAGGAGGGAAGGTAGACTATCTGTTATTTGAGCGAGACCTAAAATTTAATATTGCACGTATAAGAAAGCAAAATGGAGAGTACTCTCGAGTTAAAAAATGGGTCTCTCCAGGAGAAGGCATCTATCCAATAGAGCGCATCAGACGTCGTGGCAACAAGCTGGACGCCTATGAGGTAGCTGGGCAGATTACTGAAATGAATAATCAAATATTAGACTTGATTACTCAGCTTAAAGAAAAAGAACCATTCTTAAATCCCGCTCAAGCTAAACGAGCGAGCTCAATTACTAAGGACCAGTTAAAAGGTCTTGAGAACGTTTATAAATTCTATGTTGGATACGACCCTGACTTCACCTGGTGGGTGACTAAACCATATGAAGCGCTATATGAGACGTTGACAAATTACTCACAATTGTTTGAATCTAAAGTTGACCCTAAAACTAAAATAGAAGACGATGGTAGCGGAATAGTTGGCGTTCCAATAGGTGATGCTGCCATTCAACAATTATTGGATTACGAAATGATACCCTATACTCCTCAAGAGTTAATTGCGATCGCAGAAAATGAATTCAAATGGTGTGATCAAGAACTACTGAAAGCAAGTAATGAAATGAGATATGGCAATGATTGGCGAGCAGCGCAAGAGGCCGTGAAAGAAACTCGGGTGGATGTTGGCTATCAACCAGAAGCTATGATGGAGCTGTATGATCAATCTATTGCATTTCTTAAGGAACATGATCTATTGACGATACCTCCTCTTGCTGAAGAGACCTGGCGCATGACCATGCTTTCTCCTGAGCGTCAGCGAATTGCACCTTTTTTCTTAGGAGGAGAAGTATTACAGATTGCCTATCCAACAGATGAGATGACTTATGAAGAAAAACTAACAAGCATGAGAGGTAATAATCCTCACTTTAATCGTGCTACCGTTCATCATGAGTTGATCGCTGGACACCACCTACAACAATTTGTAAACCGAAGAAACAAAACTTATCGCCGTTTCAGGACACCATTCTGGACAGAAGGTTGGGCGCTCTACTGGGAACTACTATTATGGGATTTAGATTTCCCAAGAGGACCTGAAGATAGAATTGGAATGTTATTCTGGCGCATGCATAGATGTGCACGAATTATTTTTTCTCTGAACTATCACTTGGACAATTGGACACCTCAGGAATGTATCGACTTTCTGGTAGAGCGAGTTGGTTTTGAACGTGCTAATGCCGAGGGAGAGGTGAGGCGATCATTTACTGCAGGCTATGGACCATTATATCAATTGGCCTACATGACTGGAGGATTACAATTCCAAGCATTGAAGAGCGAGCTTGTTGACTCTGGTAAAATGAGCTATAAAGAGTTTCATGATGCCGTAATGAGCGAAAATGCTATGCCTGTAGAGATGGTTAGAGCACTTCTGACCAACCAGACACTGACTAAAGATTTCGAAAGTGCATGGAAGTTTTATAACTGGGATTAAAGACTAAACCAATAATTCAATTTCAGTACAATACTGCGATTCTTAGGGCCAAAGAAGTTCTCTATAGCATAGTTGTCGGTATAGACAAAGAACAGATCTGACATGGGTGCAAATCGCCATTGTAATCTACTATTGATATTGAAGTTATCGGCCTGAGTATTATGCTGAAGATAATTTGTCCAAAACAGGTTATTAGTAAAATTAAACTGGATCTGTCCTGTTAGAGCGGTGATGTTGAGATCACCATACGGCTCAGGTAGATTGATGTCATTATACTCAAGGCCAAAGGAGAAATTAGCCCATGGCTGTATGCGATACTTCACGCTGGATAATATGGTCAACTTATTACCATTGAAGAACTCCCCATAAACCACAAAAAGATTAGGAATAAATAGATGGCGCTGATCACCCCTGATATCCACATTGAACTCAGTCATGTTATAAGTATCCACTGGTAGTGGCGTCTCCGTCAAAGCAAACGGGAAGATTAACTCTACATACCTATTATTCAATCTGAATCTCAGTTGGGAGGTATTCTTATAAAATATGAAATGTCGTATCCGTGTGTACCACTCAGTTAAACCATAGATATCAGTTGTCCACACAAAGTTCTCTATACCCGACCAATGAAAATTAACCTTCTCACTATTTTCTGGGTATATGTAATAGTTCAACATACTACCAATCTGGGCATATCCAATTCTTTCTGTAGAGCCAGTAATAGGGTTAAAGTTTTCTAACCTTGAAGTGAATCCGCTATCGGTAGTATAGTTCTGCCCTAACTTTCTCCCTTGGATAAAGGCCCTAAAACGTTGTCCATTATAAAACAAACCTCCATGCACCATTTGATCATCACCATTAGAATTGGGAGTGGCTGATTGCAAATATCCACCAGTTGCCTGCCATCGACCATCGTTCGTACTTAGCTCAGTCTCTATTGCTATATTTCTACTATATCCCTCAGAGATTGATTCGCTCCCATTAAAGCTCTGACGATTGAGCAAGAGTCCTTTGACTAAGGATCGAGCACCGATCCGTTGATGAAGAGCTACAGCACTATAGTTCTGTCCTAAACTTACGTCGGTTGTCTGACTATGCATGTTGAGAACTCCGATTCTGAGTTTTTCATTGACATTACCAGTAAGCCTGGCACCATAAGTAATTGGAACCGTATTTCCTCTTTGGTCTAATCCAATCCTTCGGGTGTAAAAGGGTTGATCTATCCCTTGACCAAAAGCACTAAAGACATCCGCATTCTCAATAAAGAATTGTCTTTTCTCCGGAAAAAAGATGTTAAATCGTGTGAGATTAGTTATCTGGTTATCCACTTCTACCTGCGAGAAATCTGGATTTATAGTAAGGTCCAGATTTAGAGAAGGCCCTATGGCTACCTTCAAATCTCCACCAAAAGAAATCTCTGTACTTATCGAACTATTAGCGACTTGGTTAACTCTAACAGCAGTATATGGGATTAAAGCAATGTTTGAGCCTTTTTTCACTGGTGGCTCCTCCCAAATTAACTTGCCAAAATATCCTAAATCAAATGGTTCAAACTGTCTGGGAACTGGATTCCAAACATGTATTTCATTTTCTCCTGGATCATCCTTGCCGAAATTAATCCTCCAGTTATTCTCACCTTCTTCGTATCGTAATGTCTTGAGCGGTATGGCTATCTCAACGATCCATCTATCATTATACACTTTAGTTGCACTATACCACTTATTATCCCATGAATCATCCGCATCATTGCCATAGATCAAAGCTTCAAACTGCACCCCCTCAGAGCTTACGGCAAAAAGGAAACCATTAGTCTTTGTTCCCACTGGATCCATGGTTACATAGAATGCATCACTTCCGTCTACATTATCCCGCTCTCTGGATAATACAATATGCGGATCATGATCTTCTAACTCTGCATAGATATATATATTCTGATCATCATAAAGCATTTTAACCGCAGCCTGATCTTTTGCTTCCACCTCATCTATAGGAGACTGTAACCAAAAGCCTGAGGTTTCATTAGCATTAGCCCATGCTGATTCATCTGGAAGACCATCTACGGTGATAGGCTGTTGTGTTGGGCCTATACTTAAACTTCTTTCAACTATATTGATTTGACCAGATACAGTCAGGCATAGATTGAGGATCAGAGTTAAAATCAGATATATTTTCATATTACTAGCAAAAGTAATATTACTGCAGCTGATAATATTCACCAGTGTCATGTGCTTTTAAACTTAAGACTGTTAAATAAGACTTAATAAGCATGTTTGAAATGCACGACTCTATCGCCTCCATATAGCTTACCTTTGCATCTTGATATACAATACATTATGCACTTTTCAGAATTAAATCTCAATAAGAGCTTATCTCAAGCATTGGAAGATTTAGGTTTCGAGCAAGCCACTCACATACAGTCGGCTAGTTTTAGCACAATCATGTCTGGTCGAGATGTTGTAGGGATCGCTCAAACCGGTACGGGAAAAACCATTGCTTATTTACTTCCCTTATTAAAGTTGTGGAAATGGAGAAAGGATCGTCATCCTCAAATCATAATAGTTGTTCCCACAAGAGAATTAGTAGCTCAAGTTGTTC
>CACLQQ010000046.1 GCA_902609095.1 uncultured Bacteroidota bacterium
ACAAACATATACAAGTCAAAGAGGAGTAAGAATAAAGAGCATGTATCAACAAATCGCTAAAAAGTTATTGAGTTTATATCGGTTATTAAGTTTTGAGTTTCCCCACGAGTAAGATTTTTAAATCGGGGAAAGACTTATATTTACGGGATCATAAATTGCTAAAGCTGGTCTTCTGATATCAAGACCAGCTTTTTTTATGTTTAAAACATAATTCCCATCGAAAATCCAGGTCGAATCATGACCAAATCGAAAGAAGAACTAAAAGGTCGGTTAGCATTCCAATCCAAACCAGACAGATTGCATTTTGTACTTTGCACATTTAAATTAAGAGATACTACAAGATTATATTTACCTCTAACAGATATAGATGTACCTAACCGTGCTTGCCCAAACAAACCGTACTCCGTCGAGTATTCAGATTAAAATTCGAAACGTTGTTTGTTTATTCAAATTCCATATCTAGATGCGAACTGGACCTAAGGCTTTGTATCATTAGTCTCTGAAACTATATACTTTGCAGCCACATATATAGGCACATAACTAGAATTAACGGGCTAAAAACTTATAACCTTATTATATGTCATATAACCACTTCCTATGCCAAGTCCAAATTTGTCATTGAGCATCTTCATGACCTGAGTATTAATATTCAGACCTGCAGCACCTTCATCCCCTTGAACTGAACCGCCGATCGATAAGGAATTGATAATATTCTTAGAAATATGCTTCTTGGGCAATCTCACTTTTTTAAATGATACCCTATATACCCTCGAGTCATCAGTATCACCAACTGACTCTATATATTTAAAGCCTATATCCAGCGTATCACCGGTTAATAAAACCAAGCTGACAGAATAGTCCGTATTACTGATAACAGTTCCCAGCAACCTACTTCCATCCTTGTGTTCAATAATCTGTTGCCGTATAAATTCGCTAACTTGTGCATTAAGATTTAACCAAGCCCCTATTAACACAATCAATGTCAGGAGAGCTCTATAAATCAAAATAGAATCTTGCTTAAAGGGCTATGGTTATTTTGAACTATGTCATACTGCACTAATCCTGATTCAAAAGCCAGAAGGATAACATCTGGAATAGTGGGGTGCTCTATGATATCATAAGCACTTAAATCAGGGAAATAATTCACTTCTATAAGCGCATTGCGGTTACTGGCATCAAAAACACGCAATCCATTGTTACCTCCTCCCACATCCAATCAATCGTCTATTAAAGCCATTCCAATAGGTTGAACCATTTGAATCTTTTCAATCAAAAAAGGGTTGTTAATGTTACTAATATCTATTACGTTCAAAGTATTAAAATCCCCTGGGCATTCATCGCTGCTCCGTAGAGTAATATATGCCACACCTATATCTGTGGGCAATACTGGATCACAGCCTGTGGCATGCGTATAACCTCCAACAAATTCAATATTACTTGTAGCCTTTTGATAAATTTCCATACCATTCTGAGATCCTATGAAAAGAAGATCCTCTTTACCATAGATGGTTTCCATGTTCCATCCAATATGATTACTCTTTCCATAGGTACTATGGCTACTTAGATTCTCATCAGTTATGTTAAAACTGAAAAGAGTATTACTATTTATTATAAATAGATCTTCTCCTGACACCGCCATTCTATTAGCCGTACCGATTGTGCGTCCATTGGATATAAAAGATGTTGGAATCGCTGAATCTTCTATAGCATTCCTTCGAAATCAAAGAAAAAAGTCCCTCCATCCCAGATAAAGTCATCACAAATAATCTCTTCGGTTATTTCTTCACGATTAAATCCGATAAGCGCTCGATCTTGAAAGTCAAAATATTGTACATCAAAAGCTTCCTCCATCCTCTCTATAATTCTGATTTGATCCATATCAGAAATATCAATCTTCAACAAGTCATATTATGCATTGTTGAAGATGTAATCACCCTCAACATATAGCTGGGTACTAACAGGAATCTCTAAGAAATGCGTAGGTTTTGGATCAGTGGGATCCGAATTATCTATAATATGAATCCCAATACCCTTATCACCGATTATGAGCAACTCATCATTCACATATATTTTACCCGGAGCTTCTACAACTTTAGATGGGCGAACTATGTCATTGATACGCAGTTCCTCAAGGTTCGCATATATTGCACTCATCCTCGTATAGCTTATGGTTTGATCACATTGATCTAAACTACAGCTGAATAAACATGCGGCTAATACTATGGTATAGAATATGAGTGTTGTCATGAAGTATTTTATTTGCAAACGAAGGATCCCTTTCGTACGCTTACTTCATAAGAATTCTTTAACCTATCCAATTCCGCCACCTTGGCCTCCGCCACCACCTTGACCACCTTGGTCATCACCAGCTTTCTGATCTGTATTTTTTATCTTACTCCTTCTTTGTTTGAAGTCTACTTTACCAAACTTATATCTTAAATTAACTCCAAATGACCTGAAAGGCAAAGTAAATCCAGAGACCTGAGAAAAGTTAGGAGTTTCTTGCACGGTATTAAAGGTCAAATTTTCTCTAAATGGCTGAATTATTCGAACCCCTATACTTAGGTTTTTAATTTCTTTTCTTACTCCCACACCGACTATTGAAAATGCAGGTGTATTTCCTTGTAATGTAGGTTGCTCAGATCGAGCGAAACTGAAAAAATCTGCTTTTACTGTCCCGCTGAAACTATACTCCCCGCTTCCAAAGAATTGATACTGCATGTCTTGATTAGAAAGCGCCTGGCCGTTAACTACACCTGTCGCATCATAGGTGAAGAAATCTCCACCGAATCTTATATTAAGCTTATTGATGGTTTTATTAACAAATAGGTTTATACCTACCGAATTATTTGTTCCAACATTATCGAATGTGTTCACAGAGAATTCTACTTGCTCTCCAGCACCCGTAGTAATATTAGAAATCTCTAAAATCTGTTCTATTATGTCATCCGTACGTCTATAAAACGCTGAACCAAATATGTTGAAACCAGCAACACGGGTATTATATGATAACTCCACTTGATGAGTCACCTCAGGATCTAAGAGTGGATTACCTACTTCTATATTGGTAATGTTTGAGTTATTAAAAAACGGGTTCACGTTACGTAAACTCGGACGCTGGATACGCTTATTATAGCTAATCTTCAAATTCCTAAAATTCTTAAGAGATCTACTAATCGTGAAATTAGGTAACCAGTTATCATAAGAATTAGTAAAATCGAAAGTATTATCATCAAAAGCACCTTGGATATCTGTGCGTTCATATCTAACTCCTGTTATAAATCTTAACTTCCCTAAAGCGAAACTAAGCTGACCATAACCTGCATACACATCTTGATCATAGTTAAACACATTAGACAAGTTGTTATCTAAAACCTCCTGACCATCTATTATATCTGTAAACCTCGAATCGCTATTAATATCTCGAATTACAGCCTTTGTTCCAGTTTCTAATATAATCTTGCCTGATAAAGGTTTCGTGTAGTCTATCTGTAGCGTATTCTCCCAGTTATCTCCATCATTGAAAATATTTTGATTTCTGACGAAGTCCTCGATAGATCCAGTACTCGTAATATCATTTTCTGTGTCCTGATCACCTTTGGACAATTGATAGGCTATGACTAATTCTTGAACCTCATTAGCTTCGAACTTTCTTGTATAATCCATATTCCAATCAAACCCACTAAATAGATTATCACCTATATTAATATTATTAAAACTAAATTGTGTGTATCCTAAAGCATCAGTCAACATTCCCGTAAAAACTCCATCAGTATCAGAGCCGAAACCCCTCATGGTGAACGAGGTATTTAGAGCATTATAAGCATTGAAATCATAAAACGCACTCGCAGAACCATTAAAACCTAATCTAGATGTATTCTGACTACCCCCCTGTGTTAAGGTACTTACTCCTTCTGCTCCCATCGTCGTTCGCAATAATTCGAAGATTCCATCTACAGGATGAGAATAAAACATAGAACCGCTTATCGTAGAACCAAATCGTCCCTTACCTATATTTAAATTACCCGACAAATTACTCTGACGATTTCCTGCTGCACCATTAAAAGAACCTGCAACACCTTCTACATTTCCTTTTTGAGTAACTATGTTGATTATACCAGCACTACCTTCACCATCATATTTTGCACCAGGAGATGTAATTACTTCTACTTTCTTAATTTGATCTGCAGGAAACATCTTCAATGCATCTCCCACATTAGAGGAGAACATCCCAGATGGTTTGCCATTAATTAAAATCCGTACATTTTGATTACCTCTAATAGAGACATTTCCATTCGGATCAACAGAAAGATTAGGAACCTTACGAAGGACATCTGTTGCATCTCCTCCTGCCACAGAGGAATCATCTTCAGCGTTAAAAACAATTCTATCAATTTTATTTTCAAACAAAGCCCTTTTCTCCGTGATCTGAACTTCATCCAACAAATAATCCGTAGGGACTAAAACAATTGACTCAATATTGTAATCAGGCTTCTTTTTAGTGGTTTCTATTCCTGATATACTTTTGACAATATATCCTAAAAATGAAACCTCAACGTCATATTTCCCTGGTGTAATATCTATAAAATTAAAGTCGCCATTTTCCTCACTTAACGTACCATTTAAAATTTTTTCTTTGCCAGCTTTGTGTAAAGATATAATTGCAAATCCTACAGGCTTTCCAGAAATAGAATCCATAACCGTACCAGTAATCTTACCTTTGGTCTTTGGTACTCCACCACCAAACCCCTCAAATTGCGCATAAACGGAGACTCCAATACATAGAGATATAATGAGGAGTAAAAGTTTCTTCATAATAATTGATTCTGTGCTAATCGGTAAAGTTACCAGTAGTCGCTTTAATCATTCTTATAAAGTGCAAAAATTTTTTGTTCAACTGAGCAAGTTGGTTACTTCTGTCCTTTTGACTCGAATAGGTAGCAATAATAACAGATTATGAAATTAAACGAATAATTATATAATTGATTTAGTCTAATATGATTTATCTGTACGGGCAAGAAGAATTCTTATCGACCATCCGTTAAAAATAGTATACTAACTGTTCAACAAGTAAGTTGGTTTGAGAACTATTGATCTACTTTTAATATCGAAAGCACATCGACCTGTTGGATAATCAAGATATCCGATAAAATAATTATCAGTATAAACCAAAATTAGGTCAGATACAGGCGCAAATCTCGACTGGAAACGTGAATTAATATTAGTCTGAGATTGAGTATTATACTGCAAAAAAAGTAATGAAAAACAACTTTCTAGTGAATTTATAATCTACCATAGGCTCAATGAGAAATGTACTCTTCAGTTCCTCTAAATGCGGCATATCAAATAGATTATAGTTATAATCTAAAGAGACGAAACCCTTAAGTATGAATCTCAGTGGTGTTTTACCACTTAAACCATAATGAGTACCATTGAAATATTTTCCAAAATAGGTCCTGACATTATAGGCAAAATCTTTACGACTATCGCTTCTAAACATAGCTTCAAAGCTGATATGATTATAATCAGTGTCTTGTTCTAATTCCTCTGAACTATTACCTGTAGGATCAAGAGAATTAAACAAATAAACATAATTCTGACTCAATGCAAACTCGCACCTTGAAGTATTGGACAATTGACCAGCCAATCCGAAAGATATTTCATGATCGGTCTTTCCTAATAGAGGCTGCCAGATCATATTCACACGCAAACCTAGTCCCCAATCATTGATTACATCATTACGAGGATATCACCTTAGATTTATCTCTGGTTGAATTCGAATAAAATTGGTACATCTGATAAAGCCAACTTCTGAATTATAATCCTTATCTACATATTGATGTAGCCAACTAAATCTAAATTCCCTTGTCGAATAAACTATGTTCAAACAGTGTGCTATGGGCGTATCCAATTGATCTGGGCTAAATGAGGTGTGCATAAGTGTTTTTCCAAATCATGTATTGGGCTCATTGGAATAGTTAAAATCCACCTCGAAAAATCTATTGAAACTATCTTGACCAAATTGCTTGGCGTTCATTGATCCCATTTCTCGATTGACCCTATTGAAACTGATATTAGATCTTTTCAAGACTTGTTGCTGAAGAGTAATTACAAAGTAGTTTACACCTGCGATACCATTAGAAAAGTCATTGGCTGTTTGCATATTCAATAGTCCTGTACGCGTCTTATCACTCAGCTTACCGCTAAGACTGGCTCCTGCATAGATCCGATTTTGAACTGCCTCGTCATTATCATTTCAAACTACTCATATTCTTCTTGAAAAAAAGGAATTATACTTGGAAATCCAAACTGACTAAACAATTTAGTATTCTCTAAAAAAACTGTTGCTGCTCAGGAAGAAATATTTCGAATCTTGAAAAATCAGTTATTTATCGATCCACTTCAACTTGAAAAAAGTCAGAATTAACTGTGAGATCTAAATTCAGACCCAAGGTAATTCCAATTTTAGCATCCCTGCCAATATTTGCATCTAAATCGACATCAGTGTGATTCTCGTAGTCCTTCCTAAACGTAGAAGTCACAAATGGGATAAATGAAATATTCTTACCTCTTAAATAAATCTACCCTTCCCATTCCATATTACCATTGTATGCGAAACAGATCATCGGTAGACTGTTAGGCACACCAGTCCAAGTGGTCCATTCATTAGCCTGGGTATCAAATCTATAGGCCCTCACGTTCCAAGTCTTACTACCCCCAAAGAATCTAAGGTTAGAAAATGGGATTTTTAACTCAGCCATATAATAACCATCAGAGATTTGTGATTCTACCCACCACTTATTATCCCAAGACTCATAAAAGTTGCGAAAACTATTACCTCCTCTTTTGATCACCCCTTAAGGATTAATTTCAAAGAAAAATGCATTGGTCGCATCCTAAAAACAAACGAATACTACAATAATGTTGTAATTACCTCCTGCTCTGTAATCACGCCTCAGTATATTAACCCGCCAATTATTGCTTAAGCCATAACATTTGAATCCAACATTAAAATGATCATCATTATAGGCTAAGTAAAACTCTGTATCGCTTGTTGCAGGCGTCGTATCATTGGGAAAATATTGAAAAAAAAAACAGTTCCTGCTGTCAATTATGACCAGAATGCCTAATCGAATTTACCATCAATATTGGGATCTTCGATAATTTGCTTCAAAGATACTTGCTTATCCCTGTTTAGTTATCCTTTGACTATTGTAGATAATATAATTAAAATGAGAAATATGGATACTCGACTCATCAGACGACGTAAATAGTCCAACACTCACCTTAAATAGCATCATAATTTGATAATAAGTTGTTAATGCCAAGCCAGGATGTCTAAACTAAAAAACTATTCTCTTAGTTCTGTACGTTCATGGATTCATAAAAATAGCTCCTACACTCTCATTTTAAACGCCTACCATCCAAAACTATGGTTTATATGCTCTCGTAGATTCTGAATTTCAAAATGTAAATCATGAATATGCTTCGATAGATGCATTTGGATGTTCGGTAATATCATAAATCAATATAGTTATGAAACAGATCATGAGAATGATTCTTACAATCCTCTATACTGTAGTTAAAGCACAATGTCATGTAGAAGATTTTAATGCACTTGAAATCATATATACTGTCAAGAATTAAGATTTCTGTACATACAATAATGATTCTTGGATAACAATGCTTTTAGTAATACTGCTATTACCTGACGCATCTTTTGATTTGCTCCCGAAATCATCAAACTCAGAACTAAATTATGTGAGCCCTGGGTTTCTAATTATGCTCCCTCTTTAATTAAGTATTTATTTTGATACCATAAAATGAAAAGAGTAACAAAAATCAACCTTATCTTTATATCGATTTGATGAAAACCTTAAAATTAAATTTTCGTCATCTCTCTTTCGCTGCCGGGGTTAGCTGTCTGAAAATCTGGTGAAAAAGAAATTGTAAGTAATTCAGGTTCCTGACCAGTGAATATGAGTTGGTATATTTGATCAAGTGAATTAAAATCAGGATTAAGAGCAGTATTTTCCCAAGTAAAATTGTCAGACCCAGAGTCTTGTTCACTTCCATCGGCTGTTGAAAAATCATAGCTTTCTACACCTGTTCCTTGGGAATCGAACGTTATGGTAATTAGAAATGAATACTCTTCAGTAGTTATTCCTCCTTCCCAAGTACCTATCATGGGGTCTATTCTGTTCACAGAGTCATCATCCGAAGAACAACACAAAAAAAACAAGCTAACGATTAAAAAAGTAAATATTCTTTTCATTTTAATATTTTATTAATCTGTATCTCAATTTTTTAACTAAAGAATTTCATTGAATTGTCTATCCAATTTAAAAGGATAAAACAAACCAATTCACGTCAGCTGAATAACGCAATTTTTCATCTTATAAAAATGAATAAATCTACTATTTATAACTTTACAGACAAATATATATTTAAAGATATACAATTAAATAACTATTGGTACGGTATAGGATGTATTAAAGAATTGAATATAATGGGCATAGACTTACCAAATAACAACCTGGATTAGGCTCTGGGTTAATCCATCGTCCGCCTTTGATACTGCCACCTGGCTATAATAATAAAAATATTATTGACTTACCACAAGAGCTTGGAGATCTTAGTATCCCGTAAAGACTAAAAATGGCTGATTACGAAGATTATTATTTTTTAGTTTTCGCGCCTGAGCTAATTCACCAATCACTTGCTGAACTCGATCTGTCGCATAATTTATTGGTCACTTTTCCTGTTGACCTCCAATACACTACTATGTTGATAAATTTAGATTTATCGAATAACTTTATGGACGACTCTATACCCAGCTACTTATAGCATTATCTAATGGAAAATATAGTATTACACAGCAATGAAATCAGTGGGAGGATATCTTCGTTTTGGGGTGATATAAAAAATTTAAGCACACTCCATCGCTTTAATAATAATTTCGAAAGATACATCAATAACAATCTCCTCAACCTTGCGAATCAACCAGGTTAAATCTATTTAGAAATCCGAACTTAGACATCGATTATTGCGATCAATTCTGTACAAAGCAGACTATATCATGCATCACTTATACTCACCATGTCTAGTACGATTACGTCCGGAACATTTTATGATATACAATTGATTACCTGTAATGGAATTATCCAAGATGGGAATTAGGTATTATCTAAGGTGCACCAGATACTTTAATCTTTGATTTTAATATTGAGCCTAATCCCTCACCAGAAACGGATAATCAAGGTTTTCCAGACTGAATTTATTGATATTTAGCTATGCGCTAATAGGACTCAGTTCTTCTTAGTCAGATAATGAGTATATAGATGTGAATAATCTCAGTCCATAATACCCGAAAGCAACTGTTAGGATATTCTCGATACGAGATGGTTAGTAGCCTAACAGATAATCTTCAGAGAAGAAGGCATAATCTTAAATTCAAACTCCCCAGCCTCAATAGGATAACCTTCACCATCTATATGCATATACGAGTCTTCATACGCAGTAATTTTAACATTAGTGGTGATCTCGCTACTGGCAAAATGACTTTTATGAATGCGCTTAGCAAAAAAACGCCAAGCATTACCGAAATAGTCAATCTTATGCGCATCATGAATTAACATAGCATTCATAAATCCATCACTTTCATCTGCATTAGGAGCTACAGTAAAATGATATCCAAACATGGATCCATTAGCGACGTTAACCGACAAGAACTTGCCGTCATACTCTTTACCATCAACCTCGACTTTATAATGACGATTCTTATATTTCACACTCTCCATGAGAGCACCTTTGAAGTAGGTCGTGAATCCACGCTTGGAGCTTAATTTGGTTTTATATGCTACTAAGCCATCCATCCCCACGCCCGCCATATTAATGAAGAATCGGTCATTAACCTCCCCACTATCAATATACCTAGTATTGAATTGGATGATTCTAATCAATGCTTTCTTCTTACTTCTACCAATTCCAAGATGCATGGATAATCCATTACCTGAGCCTGCTGGCACTATGCCTAATGGTACATCAGAATATACTAGTGCCGAAGCGACCTCGTTAAGAGTACCATCCCCCCCAACAGCAACAATTGCATCATAGTTTTGCCCTTTAGCATCTTGCGCCAGCTCATGTGCATGTCCACTATATTCAGTAAAAATTATGTGATAATCGAATAGCTCCTTTGGAATATATTGATTGATCAGCTTTGGAACTTTTGCTTTGGAATGATATCCAGCGAATGGGTTGACGATAAATAATATGTTCTTGTTAGTCTTTTTCACACTATCTGAAGACAAAATATCTCTGCATAGGAAAGTTATAACAAACTCCGACAAGAACGGCAACGATTACTTTAGAAATCTTCTCATCTATCAAAAGTTTCTCGGTTACTAAGTAAACTCCTCCCGTATTTATAAAAATAGAACCAATTACTACCGCTAAGAACCTCAAGCTCTGTTTAGTAATTAAGACATCCTTATTCTTGAATGTCCAGTTTCGACCTAATAAGAATGCAATGGTTGCTCCTGTACAGGCTCCAATGAATGTAGCTATCGGATAATAAATATCTAAGACCATCAAGCAGAACAGAAACACTCCATAATCACCAATGGATGCGGTATAAGCACTTGCGTTATACCTCAAGAAAGAAGTAATTAATGGTACTTTAAACGTCGTTGATTTTGCCTTCATACTTACAGCCATGACAAAAGTATCAGTATTATTCTTAGAGTTACATTAGCATAGACACCTGCAGCCACATCATCGACTAACACGGCCCAATTGGTCTTTATATTATCAAACTTCCTGATCCCTAAAGGTTTGAAAATGTCATAAAGTCTGAATAGTATAAAAGCCAATATCAATGAAGTCCAACTAATTGGTATAAAAATCACTGTAATCCAAAAGCCAATCATTTCATCGACAACTATCCGTTGATCATCCTCTTCCCAATCATCAGATAGTACATTAATACTCCATAATCCCAGAACGTAAAAAACTCCAGAAAGAATAATCGGCATATTGACAATATCAGAAAGTGGTGATAACCATAAGCCAATAGAAATTAGAAAAGCCATAGTTGTACCCCAAGTACCTGGAGCAGGCTTAATAAAACCAGTTCCAAATCCTGAGGATATAACTATGGCAAGCTTTTTCATACTACCGAGTCTAATTTGGGTTAGACTCTAACCCAAATACTTTCTAAGTACAGAGGACTACTCCTCGTAATAATCAAGACCTAAGTGAGTAATAATTTCCTCACCTGCTATGTGTCTTATGGTATTCTTTAATTTTTCAAATTGCTTGAATAGATCATGTTGTGGTGGTAATCCAGGTGCAGTTTGCGGTGACTTCAGGTAGAATGATAACCACTCTTGTATTCCTTTCATCTCAGATCTCTTAGCTAAATCTAAAAGTATTGCCAGATCTAGAACCAACGGCGCTGCTAAAATTGAATCTCGACACAAGAAATCTACTTTAATCTGCATAGGATATCCTAACCATCCTTTAATATCGATGTTATCCCATCCCTCTTTGTTATCACCTCTTGGTGGATAGTAATTGATACGAACTTTATGATACATATCACCATATAGTTCCTTATGCAATTCTGGCTCAAGTATTTGCTCAAGCACACCTAATTTAGAGACCTCTTTAGTTTTGAAGTTATCTGGATCATCTAATACAGCACCATCTCTATTACCCAGTATATTAGTTGAGAACCATCCATCGATGCCAAGATATCTTGCTTTCAATCCCGGAGCCAACACAGTCTTCATCAAAGTTTGACCAGTTTTGAAATCCTTACCAGCTATCGGAGTACCAGTCTGGTGTGCTAATTCAACCATAGCAGGAACATCACATGATAAGTTAGGCGCTCCATTAGCATAAGGAATTCCCATTTTCACTGCAGCGTATGCATATATCATACTTGGGGCAATGTCTGGGTGGTTACTTCTTAATCCCTCCTCAAGAGCTTCTACAGTCTGATGAACAGGGCCTTTTTCTATATATATTTCAGTCGATCCACACCATACCATTATAGCTCTATCACAACCATTGTCAATTTTGAACTTTCTGATATCCTCCATCAGTTGCTCCGCCAAATCCATTTTAGTTGTGCCAGTTTTGACATGTGAACCTTCCAATCTCTTCACGTAGTTTTTGTCAAAAACTGCTTTCATTGGCTTTATCGCAGATAATTCATCTTTGATTTCATCTAACAATCTTTGATCTAATACCTCTGCATGAGAAGCCGCTTCAAAAACATTATCTTCAAATAGATCCCAACCTCCAAATACCAGATCATCTAACTGGGATAATGGTACTACTTCATTAATATTTGGTTTTCTATTTTCTGTGCGTTTACCCAACCTGATCGTCCCCATCTGTGTGAAGGCTCCTACCGGTTGTCCTAAGCCACGTCTTACTGCTATACATCCTGCTACGAACGTAGTAGCCACGGCACCCATTCCTGGCAACAAAATTCCTAATTTACCAGTCGCTGGAGCTACTTTTAGTTTACCCATATAGTTCTTGTTGAGTTATTAGTATTTCTAATTTTTATCAAATGGTCGGCAAAGTTAACAGAATGTTGCTAATTGGTGTATTAAGTTTTGTGCTCTTAAAGCATCAAAAAAGTTACTATATGTTAGGAATTGAAAATGAACAAGATCGAATTAAACAGGTTTAGCGCTGATTTAACTACTTAATTCTAAGACATAGCTTTTCTGCAACTTCTTTACAGATTTATGCTTCAAGGCTGTCTGAACTAACCAATAAGAAAAGATAGCACATAGTACACCTAATATCACATCTATAATATAATGATGTTGAGAGTAGACTGCTGCAAACCAAGTTCCAAAAGCCCATAGCGTAAAAATCACCATATGCCATTTCTTCCTTATCCTTCTTGCTACTAAAAAACAAACTACTGGATAGGCGCAATGCAATGAGGGAATAGCGCAAAAGACATTTCCCCCCTTAGCATAAATAGAATTAAACACTGGCGAACCAATGATCCTATCAAATTCAGACAGCAATCCTTCACTGCCAGAAATGGTAAAATCAGTTCCTGGACCATGATTAATATAGTACCAAGGTGGAGCAGCAGGATAGATGTAATAACCTATCATTCCTATAATACAGGTTAACAAAAACGTACTCTGAAAAAGAAACAAATTTTTCTTGTCCTTCCTAAAAAGGTAGACAGCATAAATCATGGGTAAAGGCATCCAAAGTATATAGGAGAACCCTGCAATCAATGATAGGAAATCATTTGTTCGTGTAATGAACCATTCATTAGGGACTACCTCCTTAGTTCCATCAGCTATCCCAAATAAATACAACTCTAAGTTATAAGGCTCTAAAATATGTACGTTACTAAAAGTATAGTTGGGGAATGCGGGAAGAGTATCATATATGATTAAAAAAAAGAGAAAACCCAACCAAATCAGGACTGCGCGATACGAGTACTTATGAGCTAATAATAGGCTCATCACTAAGATGATCAGATTAGTATGATCTGCATCCCAACCCACAGTTGATATGACCAAGAGAACAAAAAAGATTAAGAAACCAGCAGCGATTTTGAGACGCTTAATAAAATCAGTCATAGCAGCCATTGAATAAGGATGGTATAGTAATTATCCTACTCTATTCATTTGATGTTCAGAGTGTACAACTCTTCTGATAGCTGTGATGTTCGTAGCAATTGCCAGAAATAAAAATCCAAGGATAAAATAATCGACGTCGGCCATCAATACTTGTTGCGTAAGCACATTAGGACCGTACCAATAAACTATTCCAAAGAAAATAGCCCATATCCCAATAAATACAATGCGTTCAGGACGTTGCATAAAGCCAACCGAACAATCGATACCGAGTGCCTCTGCTCTCGAACGAGCATAACTTACCATAATACTTCCTATCAAAGCTATGAAGCATATTATGAAGCCTATTTGATTATGGAAAATCTGAAAATAAAAAATAAGGCCCATGAACATAACAAACTCGCTGTATCGGTCTATCACGGAGTCGAAGAATGCTCCAAATTTTGACTTCATATCGTAAAGACGAGCTAATCTACCGTCCATCGTATCCATCAAACCAGCAAAGCCCAAAATGATTCCAAAACCAAATAAATTATCTCCATAGTCCATTATAGCCAGATCAAAATAGTTCAATAGGTGAACAACGGCCCAGATGTTCAAGATGAATCCTATTATGGTAATATGGTTCGGTGTAATACCGAGCTTCTTAGTTATATGAACCAATGGATCAAATATAATATATAAAATTTGTTGACCAGTTTCTTTATATCCCATTAAATTACAAGATAGGAATTAAGTATTTCAAATAATTTCATACTCGACAAAATGATACACTTAATTCAATAGATTGACCTTAATTGGGTCTAAATGGTTTTATTTTTGCAATCAATAGAAAATTTTATGGAAACTTATGCTTTAGCGCTCACTTATGCCATTCCCGGATTCGTAATCCTCATCGTCATCGAATATCTATGTAGCAAATGGATGGGATATGAGGTCAATAGAAGTATGGATACCATAGCCAGCCTCAGCTCTGGCATGACTAATACGTTAAAAGATCTCATTGGCTTAGCAGTCGTTATAGTAAGTTATAGTTGGATGGTAGACCGCATTGCTTTAACCTCAATTCAGTCAATTACCTGGATTTATATCATTGCATTCGTACTAATCGATTTTGCATCTTATTGGTCACACCGTTGGAATCATGAGATCAATCTTATGTGGAATAGGCATATCGTCCATCACAGCAGTGAAGAATTTAACTTGAGCTGTGCCCTGAGACAAAGTATTTCAGGTATAGTTGGAGTATACTTCTTTTTATCTATCCCAATGGCATTATTAGGCATACCAGCCCAGGTCATAGCTATCGTCGGACCATTACATCTCTTTGCTCAGTTTTGGTACCATACTCGACTGATTAACCGAATGGGATTCTTAGAACATGTAATAGTTACTCCTTCTCATCACAGAGTTCACCACGCTATCAATCCAGAGTATATTGACAAAAACTATGCAGCCATATTTATAATCTGGGATAAATTGTTTGGAACCTTCCAAGAGGAACAAGATGACATACCTCCTGTGTATGGTGTAAAAAAAGCTGTAAGTACATGGAATCCATTTTTAATCAACTATCAACACATGTGGTTACTGATTAAGGATGCATGGCGCGCTAATAGATGGATTGATAAGCTAAAAATCTGGTTCATGCCAACTGGATGGAGACCTTCTGATGTCAACGAAAAATATCCTGTAGAAGTAATCGAAAATGTTTTTCAACAAGTGAAATACGAACCACAGGCCTCTAATTCATTGAAATACTGGTCCTGGTTTCAGCTAATATTTAATAACCTTCTCATCTACTATGCTTTAGTGCATATTGCAGAGTTCAGTTGCTTCGATTTGTTAATGTATACCATTTTCATAGGTCTCTCCATATTCGCATACACTAGCCTAATGGATCGAGACTTGATAGCTGTCATAGCAGAAGTGGTGAAAGCTATCTTAGGCTTTACTTTGATCATTAGGGCTGGTAGTTGGTTTGGTGCAGAAGAATATATATCTGGAGCAAATATTGGAATTAGTTTGTACATATTATTCTCATTTTTTGCCACGTTCTACTTCAGCTTAGGAGAAAAGCGATATAAGATTAAACAAGCTTAAAAAGGAATGAACCCACTAAAAATACCAGACTCCTCATCAAAGTTATCCTACACAATTATTCTTGTTTGCAACGCTTACAAAATTATCAACTGTTCCTGCCCCTAATTAGGATTAAATTTAGCAGTAACTCTATTATCACATTTATCAGCGCTTCCAAACAAACATACCGCTACAGAAGCTCCAAGTTTAATCTCACTTTGACTAAATTTAAAACATATATTAGCATCAGCTTTTATTAGACCAAACTTCATATTAACCCCAAAATAACCTCTGTTAGTCCGAATTTAGTCGGTCCAGTAATGGCATCCTTCGACTTTAATATTACCTACAATGACAACAAGAGGAACATCAACCATACCAGTTACATAGGCTCCATCCCAAGTAGTATGGACTAATATTCAAGTATGCCTGTAGCTTGGATACTCCAAAGTCTACTTTGCCTTTAACTAATCCGGATAGTGCCAATCCACGAGCAGAGACTTAACCTGACAGCTCAACCATTGCTACATCAATAGGTGTTTCCATGGCTCCATTGAGGAATATACCTCGATCCGTAATAGCCTCCAAGCTCAAATCAGTTTTCATTCTCGCACGACGTTCAAAATTAATAATAGTCCTCTTTGAGCCAGATAATTCTACTCTCTCACCACTAATCTCTCCAGAACCATAATTGAGATGAGCACCAAACAAGTCTGCCAAGTCCACATTCCTTTAAAGAATCCAACATCTGGTATCAGAAATGAACCGAAACCAGAGAACTGGTTTCATTCACCTATCACACTATTGCTGATTTCAAAATCACAACTTCATATGGAAGTAATACCCCAACGGTTTCTGTAAATATAGTACCCTCTACTAGAAATCCACCTGGTAGTTCTTAAACCATTTCCCTGTTCGCCCAGAACATTACTCTGTCAAAGAACTCTACTAATGGCATCATGACATTCTCACCATCAGGAGTAATACTAGCAAACTCAGCTAAAGAGAGACTTTATTCCTCAAATATGTCGATTGGTTTAAAAGGATCGGTAGAGCATGCCCCAATTAAAATGATGAGTAGTGCGAATAATAATAGTTTTTGAGCTTTTAAAGAATCAATTTATAACGCACAAGAAGCATGTACTATTAAGTTCAAATTATATTTAACTAATGGCTTTAATCAAATGCGCAATAAAAATAGTTAAATTAATCACGAAAAACTTCAATAGAATGAGGACAAACATTACATCTTTCTAAACAACATTGGTTGGTATATCTAATTCCAATTATCCTATGTTTTGTGGTTGTTGGATTTTTTATGCTTGCACCGTTGTGGTTTGTAGAATATTGTCTAACTAATAAAAGAGTGGTTCATAAAGAAGGTTTTATCACTACAAGAACAGATCAGATGAAATTAGATCGTGTTGAGACTGTTGGATTGGAGCAGCCGATACTAGATAGAATTTTGGGATACGGAGATGTTAAAATCGCTGGAATGGGGGTTAGTGACGTTATTTTCAGAAAAGTAGCAAAGCCTTTCGAAGTCAAAAAAGCCATAGATTCGGCTTTGAATAAAATTTAAAATACAGGCTTGTATTTATGCCTTTTATGCACGTTGCTTTGTTATAACAAAATCAAAAATATAGTTGAGATTGCAATAGATTTTTCGAAAATGAGGAAAAAAAACCAAATAAGGGATTGCTTTCGAACTAATGTCGTGATCAAAATATTTTATTCACCATTGAATTTTTTTATTATAATTGACCTTTAAGTTACAAGTAGTCAAATTAATCATTTTTATTACAACTAAATTTTGTTCATTCAGCTGAAATAAATTGATTATTCTAATTTTTTTTACAAGAGTAGAGAGCTAAGAGAGCCGATTAGGTAATTAAGCGAAAATCATATTTTATATTTTACATTAAAAAAACCATAAACCATGAAAAAAATCTTGATCCTAATTTTCTTAGTCTCAAACATGTTTTTTTTGAAGGCACAGGAAATTATAGTGGCTCTGCACTACGTAAAAGTTGAAACTAATCATGAAAATAAACTCATAGAATTAGAGCAAACGTATTTTAAACAACTACATAAGTATGCCATAGAAAATAGTGGTAAAATTGGCTGGGACATGTGGAAATTAGAGAATGATGAAGATGCAAATTATTCAACCTTCGTCTATGCTCATTTATGGCCATCACTAGATGTTTTCTCCAATAATAATGGTTGGAACGGCCAAGATTTATTTTCTGAATCTGATATGTCAAGGGTGTGGGAACAACTCTCTTCTCTAAATGTGGATGGATCTAAAACCCTAATGACTTTATACAAGGGTGGTTTTGCGCCAGTAAATGAAAAACCAGCTGAGGTATTGCAGTTGAGTTTTATGAACGTTGATCCTACAATGTTTTATGAATATGAACAAAAGGAATTAAATGATTTTCAACCAAATCATAAAAACAACGAACTCGTCGTAGGCTGGGGACTTCATAAAATATTAAACGCTCGCGGAGAAAAAGAGGAGGACTATCTTACTGCAAATTTCTTTGAGAGCATGGGTGATGTGTATAAAAACAATAGTATGGTCGGTCCTTCTACAAAAGCTCAAAAATCTAACTATCAATCTATATTGAAATTACGAGAAATGACTAGAGTGGAAATGCTCACATTAGTAGACGGGGTGAGATAATACAACTAATTGATAATATGTCGATTAGTCTTAAATTTGAGCGCGCTAATTGAGGGTTTTTATTACAGCTTCTCTCTCTTCAGGTGTATTTGCATTCTTCAAAAAGTTCGTATCAGCGACCTTTATAATGCAAATATCCGAGTTAATTAATACCTCTCTCGGACAACTATTTCCTAATGCGAGATGCAGCAGTATAATAGGATAGGTCTTAGGCTCTCATAATGTTATGAGAGGCTCTGGAAATTCAGTATCAGGATTAAAATAACATGTTGCAACCTTGCTTGGATCTCTATGAGAGATTAGTAGATTGATATGCTCAGCACTTGATAAAGGCTGGTCACAAGCTGTGACCATCCAAGCAGCATTAGGATCCGTCCTAAAAGCACTCAAGATTGCACCAAAAGGACCCAACCCATGAAAGAAATCTACAATTACATTGTGCTGAGAATCATCCTTTAATTCTCGTTTAGACAGAAAAACTTGGTCTACACATGTAGTCAACTCCTGCAATATGTGGGACTCCTGTGCCATTCCGTTGTGGTAAATGATCTGGGATTTATCAACTCCCATTCTACTACTCTTCCCCCAGCTAATACCAACCCCTTAATATCTGGAATTGGAACCTGACTTTTTATAAGATTGGTAATGCCATCTATATCTGCTATATGAAATATTGGACAGCTACTATCAACATGCTCGTAAAGCCAATCATATGGTTCATTAACCTCAATATCTAATATGAATCCTCTTACATCCGTTAATCGATCAATTTTTCGCCTTAGGGATGATTCCTTACCATTATTAATTACAACCAATTGACACTGAGCATCAAAATGATTGCTATTTATTAAAGCTAAATCATATGATCTTAAAGCAATTTTCTGCTCCCACTGGTTCAACTTCTTATTATGAGCAATCCGATGATGAGATATCATATCTTCACATATCAGAATATCAGAGGCAGAATTATCCGAACCATGATCCGCATCTATGTATATCGTATTGTATGTTGATCTCAATCCTTTATAGATACTTGTGCACAGAGATTCTATCACCCCACATGGAGCACCTAATATTCCAATTTCTGTGCTGGCATATGTTTCAAATACTGGCTTCATCAACTCGGGATGTTTCTGATGTTTAGCGCTCATAGTCAGTTTTTCCACCAAATTTTTTCATCAGTTTAGTCTCTTTTATAATGATGTTCTGATTAAAGCCCTTACACATATCATAAATCGTTAATGCCGCAACAGAGGCTCCCGTCAATGCTTCCATTTCAACACCAGTTTTGCCTGTTACTTTAACCTCACTGGTTATGATAACTTCCTTGCGATCGTTGATTTTTATTTCAATATTAGACTTGGTAATTGGGAGTGGATGACATAGAGGAATCAAATCACTGGTCTTTTTGATTGCTATGATTCCTGCCAAAACTGCCATTTGAAAAACAGGGCCCTTTTTAGTCTTGATATCATCATTCTCTAACTGTTGTATTATCTCCTCAGGCAATTCCACAATAGATTGCGCCATTGCCATTCTTTGAGTTACAGTTTTGTTGGAGATATCCACCATAGTAGGTACTCCCTTTGCGTTAAGATGTGAAAATTTATTTGACATTATAATTTTCAATTTAGAGCTACATAGCTTCCAACATCCACTGTACCACCAACAACAACTGTGGCCGTAATCCCTCCATGACCTCTCATCGCATTATATCCTCCTGAACCTAAGTTCTGTTCCATTCGAGAGCATGGCACACAGTGACCTGTACCTTTGAGTATAATACCATCACCAATAGTGAATTCTTGATCATGTAAAGCCAATAAGTTAATGCCACTTACAACTATATTTCGTCGAAGATCCAGAGGACTTACTGATTTACCCATTACAGATTGTACCAAATCAATGTGTTCTTTTTGAATAAGTGTAACCATTCTCTTACCACCCTTATTTACGTTGTGATCTCCCACAAGTCCAGCCTCTAAAGTTATCGCCACAGAGTCAACCTCTTTCAAAACAGCTTTTCTTTTAGGTCTTACCCCAATCCACTCTACCGTTCCAACTTGGGGAATTATTAATTTTAATTGTGCAATAGATTTCATAATAAGTTGAAGATATATGAAGCAATTACCATAATCAAAAAAGCTCTATCCTAAATGAATTAGAATAGAGCTTTTACTCAAATTCTGTTTAATTTAAAATGCGGCTTGACCACCAGTAATATTTAATGATAGCGCTATCTCGTCGTTGATAAACTTATCTCCTAAATTGTCAAATACAGATTGTGAGCCGTAATTCACTCCCCATTGTGTTCTATCAATCGTAAACTGTGGAGATGTAACTTTCACTCTTTCTCCACTTACCTCTATGTCAGCCCTGAATCCTACCTCCTTAGTAATATCTCTAATGGTTAGATTTCCGTATACAGTACTATTGGCTTCTTCGTCCCCATCTAAGATTACAATCTTAGAAATTTCAAACTTTCCTGTTGGATATTTTGCAACATTGAAGAAGTGATCTTCTTTTCCTTCAGAAAACCCTTTTAGATGATTCTCTAAACCTGCTTTCTTTCCACCCTCTAAATCTGTAATGGTGATGGAGTTCATATCAATGATAAATGCGCCACCAGTAATTCTGCCATCTTGGACTGTAACCGAACCTTGAGACAGACCTATAGTACCAGTATGTGTTCCGGTTAACTTTGAACCAAGCCATCCGATGGAGCTTTCATCTGTGCTTATCACCACTGTTTTACCAGATGCAACAGCAACCTCTGCTGCTTCACTTACAGCCACTTTTTCTCCTTCAGGCCCTTTGCAACTCATTAAAATTAGACCAGTAATGCACAATAAAAAAATTAGATTCTTCATAATTTTTAAATAATTATTTTGAATAGATGTTTAAACGAAGACATTGACATTTAGTTGTCGGGACTGGCATTTAACAAAGTTAAAACAGTGATCTCTGGCCACATTCCGACTCTGCCTGGAAAAGCCAGTAAACCCAAACCTCGATTTACATAGAGCTGACGTTTGAATTTTTCATAGCGTCCAATCCAATATTTATATCTGTACTTCACTGGGCTCCAAGCAAAATTTCGAAATTTAAATCCAAATTGCATGCCGTGGGTATGTCCACTTAAGGTAAGATCTATGAGGCGGTCATGATTAAGAACCTTGTGCTCCCAGTGCGAAGGATCATGTGACATCAGGAGGGTAAAATTATCTGGATCTGTGCCAATTAAAGCCATATCAAGATCACCTCTCTTAGGAAAGAATCTTCCATCCCCCCAATTCTCAACTCCAGCAAGCGTGATTTGAGCAGAACCCTTTTGAAGGAACTCAAACGAATTCAATAATAAATTGAAGCCCATTAATTCAAACTTCTTTGTCAAATCGCCCCAATACACTTTACGTAAAATCTCATCCCGTGGAACCCCCATATAATCATGATTACCAAGTACAGCGAATTTCCCCATTGGAGCCGTTAGTTCAGAAAAGAGATGTATGTATGGATCTATTTCATCTTTATGGGTATTTACCAAATCACCTGTAAAGAGGATTAGATCTGGAGATTCAGCCATAATCATATCGATACCTTTTTTTACTAATCTCAAATCATCCCAAGTTCCAGAGTGTATATCAGAGATTTGGACCACCTTCAAACCATTAAATGCAGAGGGCAGTCTTTCTGAATTAATATTAACTCGTTCAACTTTGTAATTATACTTGCCAAAACTTATCCCATATATCATGGTGATGAGTAATGTAACCCCACCACAAAAAATAACTAATGATACAAGACTCGTAGGGAGCGAGGGTGACCAAATGAGTGTGATAATCGAAAAAATCAGTGTAGCCAGCATTGAAAATAAGACCATCAACAGCTTAACACTCATTGTAGAGAATGCAAATCCAGCAATCAGATTAAACACAGGTGACCTCGGATGACTCTGCCTACCGTAGGACCATAAAGACCATACTACGGATACGTAAGTGACTATGATGAATATCAGCCAATAGCCTATTATTACTATACGGTTAATTGGAGTATCTATTTGACCTAAAAAATTAAAGCATATACTGTCCACGCCAACTAATATTACCCCAAGAACAATGATAGGAAAAATTCGATTCATGTAATCAGAACCCCTTTTATTCAAAAGGGTTTGTCCAAGATCATAAAGATTAAACAGCTATGTCAACAAATCACTTTAGTAAATCATCTATCAACTTCTTCAAAGAGCTTAATAAGAATAATAATAGGCCTTGGTTCCAAGAGAACAAAGGCAGATACGAACAAGTAAAAAGTGAATCAAAATCATTCTTGAATACTTGGGAAGAAAGAATGAATGAACATGATTTGATAGAACGTTCAAAGTTATTTAGAGTATACAGAGA
>CACLQQ010000047.1 GCA_902609095.1 uncultured Bacteroidota bacterium
ATATGGCTACAACAGCTTGATCAGCCTATACTAACTTCTTGATAAAGTTCAAAGGAGAGTTAAAAACATTTTTGCATGTTGGCAGCAGCGAAACCTACCGAAATGACTACTACTAATAATGATGAAATCTGATACGACAAGGTAAGAAACTCAAAAGATGTACTGCTACGGAAGTCAAAATAAAAACAAAAGACAACGCTTAATAGATATAGCGCTAAGTAAGCAAGTATTTCGCGGCGATTGGATTTATAATTAAATAAATCAATGGCCATTGGTAGATATAACAAGCCCTCATATCTCAATGCCTCCACATTGAATCCTATGATGTTAAATAGAAATATAGGTATAAAAAATAGATAAAAAATGGACTTTATAAAAACTATCATTGAGTAGTTTGAGTCCAAAAATATATAACAAGAGTAATATTGAGCTCGAAGCAGTTAATTCTAAAGAAACGCCATAGCAGTAAAAGACAGCACAACTGCAAAAAAGAGGAGAATCACATCTAAAAAATCTCTTTTTAGCCTATACATTCTTTTCTCTCTGATATCTTCATAAGTCCAAGTACTCTTTAAGTTGAATGTTTGGCTCATGTCAAAAATCAAACGTTGATTAAAGTCAATCGTTATGATCCAGTAGAGATTTATAAAATTTTGAGACAAGTAAGTGTATACTTCGCTCTATATTGAAGTCAACAAAAACTACCTTTACCCCTATTCGTAATGAGTTAATTTAAGGTATACTTATCTTTAAATAATCATATGAAATCTGATCATTGTCAGTCACAAATGTAGCCCTATTGCAAATAGAGAAAGAGTTTATCAAAGTTTTTAGAGAGAATGGGTATCAATTAATAGATCAATTAGCTGAATACTTAGAAAATTCACATTCAGCAAATAAACCAGTAGTCAATTTACATGAGCCCGAAATAGAAATAGACTATTGGCAAAACGTCGAAATCCGAGATCTGAACGACTTTCATTCAAAGCTGATTAAGAGATCCATTAGACTGCACCACCCCAATTACATCGGTCATCAAGTCTCCGCTCCTTTACCAGACTTAGCACTACTGGGTTTAACCTCAGACCTTATGAATAATGGTATGGGGATATATGAGATGGGATCTGCAGCAGTTGCTATCGAGCATATAGTGATACAGATCTTCTCAAAACACGTAGGTTATAACACTAAAGAGTCTAATGGATTTCTTACTTCTGGAGGCACCCTGGCTAATCTGACCGCTCTACTTGCTGCAAGGTCAAAACTCCAATCTGAAGATCCTCAAATACCAAATTCAAAAATCCATTTATTAGTGTCCGAGCAGGCTCATTTCTGCGTTCAAAGGGCTTGGGCTACCATGGGGCTAAATGATAAAAATCTACATACCATCAGTGTCAACGAATCCTATCAAGTTGACATTGATAAGCTAAAATCAACCATCAATGAAATAATAAGTCAGAGCAATAAAATAATGGCTATTGTAGGCTGTGCATGTAGCACTGCTACGGGCTCTTATGATGATATCACAGCATTGACATCGATCTGTCAAGAAAGAAGCATTTGGCTTCATATAGACGGTGCTCATGGAGGTGCTGCCATATTCTCTGAAAGATTAAAGAAAAAACTCTTCAATGGGGTGCATCTTGCTGACTCCATAATTATTGATGCGCACAAGATGATGTTAACACCTGCCTTAGCTACAGCTGTTCTGTTTAAAAATCACCTTTATGGATATGATAGCTTCAAACAAAAGGCGGATTACTTATTTAACGAATCCGATATAGATCCGCACAACTTAGCTAAAAGGACATATGAAACCACCAAGTACATGATGTCCATCAAGGTCTATTACCTGTTTAAAAAGTATGGCATTGAGTACATAGGACAATTCGTTGAAAGGCAGACTAACCTTGCCATATGGTATTATAACCAATTGACGGTGGAAACTGACTTTGAATGCGCCCACAAACCTCAGACCAACATCCTCTGTTTCAGATATGTCGACGAATCTATCTCAGAACTCAATGAGCTTAATCAATTCATTAGACAAGAATTATTGAATGAAGGTTCATTCTATGTAGTGTCGACTGTATTACGTGACAGCTATTATCTCAGAGTGAGCATCATGAATCCAGCAACAACAAAACATCATCTAACTAACCTCGTAAGCAAGATAAGATCAATCGCAGCTACCTATCCAAATAGGTGACTCACACGATTCTTTTCAATAGCTCTAACGGCCTTAAAACAAAATGCTTGGACCGCCTGATCTAATTTAGCAAATCTAGGATCGTCGGTGTGCCCGTGATGGAACCGATAGTATATTTGTTGGATGACTACGGCAATTTTGAACAAGCCATAGACATAATGATAGACAATATTACTCATATCAAGATCTGACATATGTCCATATAGCTCTATCAACTTAGATCTGTCAGGATTCCCCTCTTGGTAAGTAGGTTGACTGATGAATGGTCCAAATACGGCCAGATCCTCCTCTTCTGCCCAATAGGCCAAGCTTGTGGCAAAATCCATAATGGGATTACCGATTGTGGCCATCTCCCAATCCAATATGGCAATAATCTCAGACCAATCACCAGGAGCGAATATGACATTATCATACTTGAAATCATTATGAATCAGTGCATGATATTCTTTATCTGGTATAGCTTTATTCAGCCACTCCATCACTTTAGCCACTTCCCTCAGGTCATGAGTTTGCGCTTTCTTATATCGACGTGTCCATCCTTCGATTTGCCGTCGTGTATATCCTTCAGGTTTGCCTAAATCTGACAGTTGAGCTTTTTGATAATCAACCTGATGTAGATCAACCATGGTCTGGAGCCATGTTTTAGCTATCTGTTCATAGTCTGAAGGCTTCCCCTCCTCTCCCAAACCTTTAGCTCTCAGTATGACTCCTTTAACCCGTTGCATAACATAAAAGTCACACCCCACGACATCATGATCTGTACAGAGATGATAAACTGGAGCAACAGCAGAGAAATGTGGTTTCAACAGAGTTTGAACCTTATATTCTCTCTCCATATCATGCCCACTCTTAACGTTGGCCCGAAAAGGTGGACGTCTCAATATCAAATCGTGGTCCCCGATTACAAGATTATAGGTGAGATTAGAATAACCACCTGTAAACTGGTGGACCTCTATATTCCCATCCCACTCAGGATTGACAGTTTTGAGGTATTCTGATAAAACGGATTTATCTAATTCTTCTCCTTTTCTGACAGACTTAGGTTGATCTATTTTTACCATTTGCTCCTATCTCGAGTAACCACCATCTATAGGCAGACATATACCACTTACGAATCTTGACTCCTCAGATGCCAGATATAGATAACCATATGCTATATCTATGGGATCTGCTAAGAATCCCACTGGAATCGTCATTAAAGCCATCTGTCTAATATTATCTGGAATTGCATCTGTCATTGGCGTTTGTGTATATCCAGGGGCAATTGCATTGGCAGTTATACCAAACTTACCTAGCTCTGTTGCCCAAGTTTTAGTCATCCCGATAACCCCAGCCTTAGTAGCCGCATAGTTCGTCTGACCATAATTACCTCTTAATCCTGTTGTAGATGCAGCAGAAACTATCCTTCCGTAAGCATTCTCTCGCATCACCTGACTTACTGCTCTGGTGGCATAAAACACCCCTGATAAGTTAACAGCGATTACAGCGTCCCATTCATCATCTGACATTTTCACCAATGTCTTATCTCTAGTTATGCCCGCGTTATTGATCAAAATATCAATTTTACCGTAACGCTTAGCAATGTCTGCTACTGAAGCTTCTACGGCATCCTTATCAGTAATTGATATCTTAAGAAATTCGGCAGTTCCACCAGACTCATTTATCCCTTTAGCTACATAACTACCTTCATCGAGAAGATCCCAAATAATAACTTTTGCGCCTTCCTTAGCAAATAACTCTGCAGTTGCTTGACCTATTCCTCTGGAGCCACCAGTTACTATCGCTACTCTATCCTTTAGTCTCATGTTCTATGTTTATTTCAAGTATATGTTTTCTAATTAATTATGTTCATCACGCCTATTCCATCATCGATGAGTGAGCCAAAAAATAAATTCTCGTTATGCTCTTGAACAGAAGTGATTTGAAGTAGTTTAAGTTCATTATCCTGGTAATTATGTTTGATTGTGCCATCTGCATCAATTCCCAAGACAAATCCATAGGCTGGTGGCACAGCAACTTCCATGACTGCTGGAACTTTTGCGAGTAATTCTCGTAAAAAAGGTTTAGACATAAGAGACTCCAACTGCAGAGTTCGGGGATTCACTATTGTCAACCAATATATCCCGTTACTACCTCTACTTATACCATCTGGGAACCCGGGCATATTCCCCAATATTATTTCGTCAGTTCCTTTATGTGGACCTTTCAACCAATATTTTCTTACACAGAATAAACCTGTTTCGTTAACCAAAACAAATGAACTATCGGGTGATGTAGCAATGCCATTAGCAAATTGCAGACCATCTAATAGTGTTCTTGTTTGTTTAGTTACCGGATCATAAGAACAGAGTCTACCATGTCCACCATGCTCGAATATGTCTAGGAGCGTTTCATTGAAATTATATTTAGAGCTGGCATCACTGAAATAATAAAGCCCATCTGGGCCTATCTCTATATCATCAACAAATTTGAAATCTAATCCTTCTGAAGATCTAGTCAATAAAGTGATATCTCCAGATGAATTCAAAGCCAACAATCCCTTATAAGCATCTGCGATGATCAATAGGTCCCTTAGTGTATCAATGTCCAATCCCAATGGTCGACCACCAGTATTAGCAACTACGGATTTCAATCCACCCTTTAACAATAAGATGTCACCATCTATCTCACCAGCATATATTGCACCATCACTGCGAACAGCTATATCCTCACACTCATGACATAATCCCTCATAAATCTTATCAAGGGCATGCAGTTCATTATTCGATTGATAAGGACCTGATAGTTCTGGTATTGGTTCAGGGTCGAACGCTACTGCATCAATAGGACTAGGCCAAATGAAAAAAACTAATAATGCGGCACACAAAAGACCTACAATAAACGCGAAAGGTCGTCTCATAAAACGAAAGTTACAAGATAATCACGGGTCACTTAAATAATAAATCAACAATCTCTTACACTAACCGACTTCCTTTCTTAGTATTTCAAGAGGACTTTTCTTGATGACATCTCGGCTATTAAAAAGTCCGATTAACACCGTTAAGAACACGACAACAAAAAATATCGAATTAATAGGAAACCATCTAATGTTAAATTCTAACTCCAATTCCTGTGTCGCCAAGAAATAACTTCCTACAAAGGCCAAAACAATTCCTGTCAATGCGGAAAGAGAACCAAGTAAGAAATATTCTGTAAAATTTATTTGAATTATTTGATTCCTTAACGCTCCCAAAGTCCTGAGCAGGACACTTTCCTTGATACGCTGGTACTTACTTAAGGAAAGTGAACTAATTAAAACTATCATTCCAGTAAGTATGCTAAACCCAGCCATAAACTGGATGATATAACTGACCTTAGTCAATATATCATTGAGTGTAATAAGTATCATCCCTAAGTCAATCACAGAAACATTTGGGAATGCCTTTACAACAGCACTGCGGTATCTGGCAGTAGTTTCTGTATCTGGTGACTTTGTCACGAGCACTTGAAACTGCGGGGCCTTCTCCAGAACACCTCTCGGAAAGAGAATAAAAAATCGAGTTTGCATACTCCTGAAATCGATTTTTCTAATACTGCCGACATAAGTTGTAATCATGGCTCCCTGAACATTCCACACCATCTCATCACCTATCGAGACACCCATAGAACTAGCATAATTATCTGCTAAACTCACAAAAATGCTATCTCCGGGGGTGACTTCGCCCGTGAATATTCCTTCAACTAATTCCTCATCTGCATTCAGAGAATCCCTGAAGCTAACCCTTGCTTCCCTATTGATCGCCCAACGACTTGCAATCTTAGTAGTATCAGACATCCAATCCTCTTTGCTTCGACCTTGCCAACCTGACAACCTCATCGTAACAATGGGAACTTGCTGTATAACAGGCATATCAAAATCCTCGGTGAGAGTTCTAATCTCATCTTTCTGATCGCGTTCAATCCCAAATAATATCATATTTGGTTGATTGCCCGCATCCATAGATCCAACATTCTCTAATAACAACCCTTGTATTATGAATAGAGTGGTTAAAATAGCGGTACCCAGACCTATGGAAATGATCAAGGTTTGCGTCTGATTATTAGGTCTATACAAATTAGCTAAGCCTTGTCTAAACACAAAAGACCATCTCGTTGGAAAGAACCTTCTAACAGCCCAGACTACCAATTTGGAGACTCCAAACAGCACTAAAAAGGCGACCAATAGTCCTATCGAAAATGCGAGTGCTTCTCTAAGGCTATCCGTTAGTTGAAATAAAAATGCGAATATGCTTAGAACAATCACAACATATAATACCATCTTAAGCCAATCAATCCAGTGATCAGTCTGATCAACAGAAGCCCTAAGCGTTCTCAAAGGCGTAATGTTTCTAATAGACACTAATGGCACTAGCGCAAAGAGCATGGTAATAAGAACCCCAATAGAGGCTCCCTCAAAAATTGCTTGCCAGGAGATATCCATATCAACCTCATACGGCAGGAAGTCTTTCAATATTACGGGAAGTAGCATCTGAATTGAACTGCCAAGGATCGCCCCAGTAACAACGCTCACTAAACCCAATACTAAAATCTGAATGAAGTAAATCAAGAATGCTTGTTGATCAGTCATCCCCAAACACCTAAAAATAGCGATTGAGCTTACCTTATTCTTAAGATAGATCATTACGCTACTGGCCACTCCTATACATCCCAGGATTAATGATACCAGTGCCACTATATTCAAAAAGTAGTTCAATGAACTGAATGCCTCTTCAAGATTCTCTCGTTGATCTTTAATAGTAGTTATTCTCATGCTCTCATTTCTGAAAGCTTCTCGATGCAAATCCTCCCACTCATTAGGATCAAAGTTACTTGGCACTTTATAATGCTGAGCATAGTCTACTAAACTTCCAGGTTGAATCAACTTACTATCCTCAAGCTGTTCAGGAGTGATATATACGGTCGGAGCAAAACTGGATCCTGCAGAAATACTTCCAAATGAGCTTTTGAGTCTACCTCCTATAGCCATATCTACACCACCTATCATCAGACTATCACCTACCTCTAATCCGAATTGTAGCATCATCCCATGATCAACTAATATGAACTGTTCATCACGCTGGCGATCAAAAGCGTCTACTGGCTCTGTTAGCAGCTTACCATAAAATGGAAAGTTGCCATCTATTGATTTGACCCCAATGAATTGACTATCATCAGTCTTAGCGATATAAGACATGGTGAATAGCTCGACTTCTTTGGCTTCCTCTGTTCCAGGTATGGAGTCTAATAATAGTTGCAATTGCTCTGTAACTGGTCGATTGCCTGTTACAGAGATATCAGCTCCTAATAAAGATTTGGATTGCTCATCGACATCCTTTACCAGATTGTAGTTAAGTGAATTGATCGCCACAAGTGCTGCTATACCAAGTATAATGGCGCTCATAAATAAGGCCAGCTTGCCACGATCTTTGCGGCTATCCCTGTAAGCCGTTGTGATGAAATATTTCAAGTTAGCCATACCTTAATCTTGATTGGTCTTTTGATCTCTACAAACCTTTCCTCCTTTCAATCTAATCACTCTCTGCGTTTTTTGTGCCAAGTCCAAATCATGAGTAACAATGATTAAAGTCGTTCCTTGTTCCTTGTTAAGATCGAAGAGTAGATTCTCAACTATATCACTCGTGTCCTCATCTAAGTTACCTGTTGGCTCATCAGCAAATAGCACTTTAGGATTATTACTAAAAGCCCGAGCCAGGGATACCCGTTGTTGTTCACCACCTGAGAGTTGAGTTGGGTAGTGAGTTAGTCGATCCCCTAATCCAACTCTACCTAATAAATCTTTTGCCTTGGATCGTGCCCCACTCGGTTTACCCTGTAATTCGAGCGGAATCATAACATTCTCAATTGCTGTTAGGGTTGGTAACAGTTGAAAATTCTGAAATATGAACCCAACGTTTTTATTTCTAACTGCCGCTTTCTGATTTTCAGACATCGAACTAATAAGTTCTCCAGTCAATGATATACTTCCAGAAGTTGGTGTGTCGAGTCCTGCACAGAGTCCTAACAGGGTCGTTTTACCACTGCCTGATGGACCCACAATAGAGACAATTTCTCCTTCAGATATAGAGAAGTTTATATCATCTAATACGGTTAGTTCTTTGTTGATGCTTTTATAGGTCTTAATGAGATTTTTAACCTCTAATATTTTAGTCATGTTCAATTTCTATATTGTTGACGCTAAATGCCACAACCAGCTATTCAACCTCAATGAAAAACTATGGATCAAAAACTTACGTTTAACAATTATCAATAGGATAGATATATGATCACAAATCTGAATAGAATACTCTTTTACACAATGTTTTATTACGGAATACTCTGCTTTTTAGCCTGCAATGATAAACCTGATCCAAAGAAAGAAGTTGTGAAGGACGCTCCCAAAACATTTGAAATAGCTAATAATAATTCTGAAAAGCAGAAAAAGAAGAAGAGTATTATGTTTTTCGGAGACAGCTTGACTGCGGGATACGGGTTATCCGAAGAAGAAAGCTTCCCAAGTCTTATTCAGAAACGTATAGACTCTTTAGGCTTGTCATATCAAGTAATCAATGCAGGCTTGAGTGGAGAGACAAGCGCTGGAGGTTTAGGACGGATTGACTGGGTACTACAACAACCAGTGGATATATTCATACTGGAATTAGGTGCTAATGACATGCTGAGAGGATTAGCACTGGAGAAGACAAAAGAAAACTTAGATCAAATTATTGATAAGGTTAAGTCATCATATCCTCAAGCTCAGATAGTAATTACGGGCATGCAATCCCCCCCTAATATGGGTAAAGAATATAGCTCCGATTTTAACAGTATGTTCGGAAGCATTGCGAAAAATTATGATGCCTCACTCATACCTTTCCTACTTGATGGTGTGGCAGGTAATCCTGATCTAAACTTACCAGACGGGAAGCACCCAAATGCATCTGGACAAAAAATCGTGTTAGAAAATGTTTGGAGAATCATCTCACCATTATTACATAGGCAGATATGAATTGGTCAAAAGCTTTTCAAATTTGTACTTTTGTAATATCAGGGTTTGAGTAGAATAAGCATTCATGGTGGTAATAATCTCTCATAAATAGACATAACACTTATTGTTGGATACACCTGAATTCATAAAATTTTCCCATTTAAATGGTATAGCTGAGGCACACTTTAAACTATATCGTGGTTTAACGGAGTTGTTTAACAATCTGTTATTCGTCGCATTATCTATCATAATTCCAGTATTCATAGGAAATGCAATTGAATCAGACTTAAGAGGTCTCAGCATTATCACGATTTTTATAGCGTTCGTGATTTTCTTAATACCATTAGTTAGATATGGTAAATACCAACTAGCCACTTTCATATTCAACCTCGGCTTCTCTGTTAGGATTATTTTGTTAGTAATTTCTTCTAAAAATGAATAGCATTTAACGATCAGCTATTTGATCTTAATCTTTACGTCGATGATGTTCACTTCGCAGAGACTCCCACTGATGGTTTTGATTATGTTGAATGTATGCCTCTTCTTTTTGGGCAGCTATTTTCAAGCTTTTATGAACCGCTTAATGCAATCGAATTAGACAATTTTTCTAAATTATCAATTTACGCCACCTGTGCTATCAGCTTGATTATTCTTAGTTACAGTCTCATTACTGAATTACGAAATAGTGATGAGCAAATTGGAATTCTTATAAATTCACTACAAGAACAAAATAAAGAACTTACCCAGTCCAATGAGGAGTTGGAGAAACTTACCTACTAAGCTTCTCATGACCTGAAAGCACCACTTCGTACGATTATTTCATTTTTAGGTTTAGCAAAACAAGAATTAGAATCAACAGAACTAAATTCTGTTAAAAAGTACTGTGACATGGCTTCTGAGGGCGCAACTCAGATGAATCAACTGATCACAGATACGATACATTACAGTCTCATTGACGGAGAAAAAGAAAGTGTATTGACCCAAGTGGATCTGAACAAGCCTATTCACCGAATTAAAAATTAAACTATCACGCAGATGATCAAACTATAGTTAGCCACGAAGAGCTACCTGTTCTAAAGATTAAAGAGGTGCTTCTGTTTAAGCTGTTTCAAAATCTAATTGATAATGGTATAAAGTATAATAAAAGAAAGCCCTAAATCATTCGGATTGAAAGTAATTTAGTGAAAGACTATTATGAAATCAGCGTCACGAATAATGGTATCGGAATCGCCAAAGAGTATCACCAGAAAATATTTCAAATGTATAAACGTCTTCACGGTCAGTCCGAATAAATTGGAAACGGATTGGGTTTAGCCATTTGCCAAAAAATATGTTTAAAGCTCAAAGGTTCGATTAGAATTCATTCTGAAATAGGACATAGATCGACGTTTATTATATGCCTACCTGCATAAGTGTCCATAGTGCTTCTGTATGATTTAGATAGAAAGAATATATTTAGGTCCAAATACAAGCTAATGAGAGCCCCGCTAATCATACTTTTTCTTTCTCTCTATCAACTTAGCTTCAGTCAGGCTCAACATTCACCTCCACAATCCGACTCTAGAATTTATGATATTATAAATGCTTGTTCAGCTGAAAGAATTGAGACAGATATTACAAAATTGGCATCATTTGGTACTCGACATACACTGTCTGACACCACATCAGATATCCGTGGTATCGGTGCAGCCCGAAAATGGATTAAAGCAGAATTTGACAGAATAAGTTCGGCTTGTGATAACTGCTTAGAAGTGCGCTATCAAAGCGGAATAATAGAAGAAGGGGTTAGTAGAAGAATACCTCTTCCCACTAATATTCTAAATGTTTTGGCTATCAAAAGAGGAATCAAATATCCAAATCGATATATAATCATGTCAGGAGATATTGATAGTAGAATATCTGACCCTCTGAATAGTACAGATGATTCTCCTGGAGCCAATGATAATGCATCTGGTATGGCAGGAGTGTTAGAAGCAGCGAGAGTTCTATCTCAACATGAATTTGCCAGTTCAATAATATTTGTAGGCCTTTCAGGAGAGGAACAAGGATTATTCGGAGGAAAAATCATGGCAGAGAAAGCTCTGCAGGACAGCATGGATATCATAGGAATACTTAATAATGATATGATTGGTAATATCACTGGAATTGACGGAGTAATTGACAATCAGACTTTCAGAATTTTCTCTGAGGCAGCACCACCAAAGGAGAATGAACAAAAGAGAATCTGGAAGAGATTCTATGGCGGAGAAGTAGATGGTATATCTAGACAGTTAGCCAGATATGTGCATAAGCAAGTAAGTCAATATATGCCTCAGATGAAACCCATGATGATTTACAGATTAGACCGTTTTGGTAGAGGAGGCCATCACAGGCCATTTAATGATGCTGGATTTGCCGGTATCAGAATAATGGAAGCACATGAAAACTATAATCAACAGCATCAAGATATACGCATAGAGGATGGAATAGAATATGGAGATCGTCTTAAACACGTCAACTTTGACTACGCTGCTAAACTTACGGCAGTAAACGCTATAACTTTAGCAGCAATAGCTTGGGCACCTGCTCCTCCACAAGGGCTGATGATAGGAGGAGCGGTCCAATCATCAACTCGACTGAAATGGGACGACTCTGATGACGATCAAGTAGCAGGATACAAAGTATACTGGCGAGATACTACTGCACCTCAATGGCAATATTCGCGATATGTGGGTGACCTTAGTGAGTTCACGCTGGAGAATGTTTTAATCGATAATTACCTATTTGGCGTTGCTACTGTCAGTAACGATGGACATGAGAGCATTGTGAGCTTCCCTACAACACTGATACCAAGGAGGTAGTATTCTTTATATTTTTATAATATAAATTTTGTAAGTATAAAGCGAATGAATCTACCGGTATGCGACTCTTTACTATTTTACTATTGATGATGGCTCAGTTCTGTTTTTCGCAGAATGACCAAGAAGTGACCACAGTTTTATTTTCTTCAGTAGCAATCCCACATTCCATAACTCAATTGGTAAAAGAATTACCTGATAGAGGAATTGAATTCAATATTGACTTCACCAATTGGAACGATGACCAATCACGGATACAGGAAGTTGAATTAAGCATTCGATTCAGAAAGGAAGATGGGGCCCTTTCAGCTCCAAATTATCATACATTCAAGTATAATATTCTGAACGAAGGTACCGTACTGTTTTTGCAAAATCGTGGAAAGTATCCCATTCAAATCTTAGCTCACAATCAAAATCTACTCGTGAATCAAGGTGCTTACAATGATCTACCGGATATGGTATTTGGAAAAAAATCTAATCAAAATAGGATCTAAAGTAGTTTCTATCAACCGTTTAGTGCTGATGACAATAAAAAGAAAAATACAGCTCTCGAAGTTCTGTACATAGAGTTTCAAGTTAATAATAAACTGATGGTATCCGTAATTAATGAGAGAGATCCAGACATGAAACCTGTACCTATCGCTACTATTATAATGGCACTCGCCTCTACGGTACATTGGGTATAAATCCTGTGGATAGGACTGGTGAAGCGATAATCAAAGAAGATAGTGATGGAATCTTATCTCTTTTTGCCAATTCAGAGGATGAGTTATCAATACATGCTGCTACTTATGATTAGTAAAGAAAGCTATTTAGGGTTAAACCAAAGATCGGACTCTTTAGTCAATCCGCTGCCGGTGTAATCTACGAACAGTTCACTGCCTTGAATTATATCCTGATTGCTCATGATCTTAACTGTGGAATCCTCGTAGTCAAAAATCATATCTGCATTAGCTGATTTATTATGATTGTAGATGCTGCCATAGCCTAATACGATACATCCCCGATATCCTGCCTCCTCCCAGAGAAAATAATAATCATATAGTATCGTCTGATCTATTAAATCTAATTGTCCTACTGGAATCTTAATGATTGGACAGATCTCTATGAGGTCTCCAGTAGACAGGGGCTCAGCTGTGTATACTCCCCTGCCTCTCCCGATGCTCTCTGTAATGAATAGGCCCTGTATATGTAGCATCTAATTCTTTTGTATAGCTATAAGGTAGCTAAATCGTCCTTTACTATTAGAAAAATTAAGAATACAATGGAGTTACTCAGGAACATCTTGATAGGAATAGTAATTATAGAACATCTTTATTTTTTCTATTTAGAAAGTTTTGCTTGGACCACCAGAGGACCCGAAGTTTTCGGTCGCCGAGAAGGAGACTATTATAATGTGACTAAATCTATAGCCTCAAATCAGGGTCTGTACAATAGCTTTTTGGCAGCAGGGTTGATTTGGGAATTCTTTGTTGAGGAGCATCCATGGAAACTATATATATGGATCTTTTTACTCAGTTGTGTTCTTGTAGCGGGCATTTGGGGTACATTAACGGTCAGTCGTAAAATTTTTGTCGTACAAGGTATTCCTGCCTTATTGACATTAATCGTTCTTCATTTATGAGATTCAATCGTAACATTATCAAGACAGCTTTGTGCTATCTTATTTTGCTTATTTCTTATTCTTATCCCTTTGCTCAAGATTCTGATGATGTTATCATAGATTACAAAATTGTTGACCAATTTGGGCCTCCTCTACCCAGTATCAATTATCTAACTGAGACTGCCAATAGGTCTGAGAAAAGGAGAATTCTATTATCAAAATATATTACTCTTTGGTCAAAAATTTGGACTCGGTATCACAGACCACCACCTTTCTATGAATATGAGCTTCGAGTCGTATAGCATATTTGGTGGTCGAGCTCAATCAATATTAGTCGCACCGAAACTTACTTTTAATGATAGAGAAGATCCTGTAAGATTTGGAATAGGATCCAATTTCGTTCTTATCTCTGATTTTGGATCTGATGAAATTATAGGATCCTTATATGGTCTCGCCACTTTTGGTAATGTGAACAACCATCTTACTGTCGGGATAGGAATTGGGTATGATAATGATGACATCTTTGGAATTCCAGTTTTACAAGTTTCGGGACAGTTACGATTACGTGACCATTTTGCTCTAGTCTTAGATACCTTATCAGTATGTAATGATGAGTATGGTTCCCAAACATGTCTATTGATCAGATATCTGAATAAAAAGTTCGTCTTTGATATTGAAGGCGTTGTCGCTATAAGAGGTAGTAATGGAATGATTCCATTAGCCAATTTTGCCATCAGACTTAATTAAGTCATTTTGACTTTTATTTGGCTATATTTAGCCTCCCAACGCAAAAATTATATCATGAGCGAGGCTATAGAGCTTGATAAGTACGACAAGGAAATACTGAAAGAATTAGAAGAAGACGGAAAGAAACCATTCTCTCAGATTGCCATAGACTTAAATATCTCCAACACTATGGTACACCAGAGGATCACTCGGCTGAAGAAAGCCGGTATCCTCAATCGACACAGCATCGAGTTAGATGAGAAGAAATTGGGTTTTGAGTGGGGAGCATTCACAGGTATTTCTCTGCATGGCTTAGGGAACACCACCCAAGTTATTGAAGAGCTCAAGAAAATACCTGAAGTGACAGAATGTTACCACATATCTGGCAGATTTGCATTATATATACGAATTGTAGCTAAAAACTCCAAGCATATGAGAGAAATACTCTACACTCAGATTGAAAACATAGAAGGCATTCAAAACACGGAGAGTTTGGTGGATTTCGGATGTGCCTTCAAAAGAAATGCACCTTTCTGCGAGAAGTAATCTTTAGTCGCCTATCTCCGTGCTTAGGATATAATACATCGACCTTAAACCATCGATATAATTACCCATTCTGATATTCTCATTGGGACTATGTTGATTATTGTCCTTATTAGCAAATGGGATTACAACGGCCGGTGCCTGTAAAATGCTTACAAATGGAGAAATGGGAATTGATCCACCCATGGTTCTTTCTCTAACTGGAGGCTTACCGAATCCATCAGTTAATGCTCTCGTCAACCACTGCCCGACTCTACTATCAAAGTCTGTCCTAAACGCCTTATACGAAACTCGACTTTCTAATCGGCATATACGGTCATACTCCAACCTTTCTCGAGGAGTCGGTTTACGATCGATTACATAGTAGCCTCTACCTATAATATAATTACGAATTAATTCAATTAATCTGTTAGGATCACTCTCTTTCACTAAGCGCAAATCAATTTCAGCTATGGCCGTAGCGGGGACTATAGTTCTTGCCTCAGATCCTACCCATCCAGAGGACAAACCTCTGATATTAAGTGACGGATATTGTAATGCCTTCTGATAAGATATCGAAACCGAGTCAGACATCGCAATACCTAACTTCGCATTAATCATGGCTTCGTCATCTGGAACAGCGTCTAATACCGCAGACACCTCATCATCAAATTCAATATTATCATAGTAGCCGGGAATCAGTACTCTTCCATAACCGTCCTTCATACCCGCTAAAAGCTGCGATAATCGCAAGGCAGGGTTTGGAGCATAATTACCATAATGCCCACTATGTTGAGGAAATATGGGACCATAAGTTGTCAAGGTTAGGTATGCAATTCCTCTTACTCCAAAAGCTATGCTCGGCTGCCCAGAAATATGTCGCGGCCCATCAAAAATGACCAGCATATCCGCCGCCAAAATATCCTTCTTAAGTAGTACCATTGGTGCTAAGCTCTCTGAACTTTTTTCTTCTTCAAAGTCTATGATCACCTTCAGCTTGTATGGCAGTTCAACTCCAGATTGCTGAAGCATATCAATAGCCTTGAGAAAAATTATGATGTTGTTCTTACTATCAGAGCTTGATCTTGCGAATACTCTCAACTCTGGATCAATACGTTCATCAATCTCAGACCAATCCACATCAACCCACCCTTCTCCTTCTATTTGCTTCTTAAGTACTGCTCGATACGCATCATCTTGATACCAAAACTGGGGATCGACAGATTGTCCATCCGCATGGAAATAGAACAGCACTGTAGGCTTATTTATATTATTGTTATCATGCTGTGCATAAAGTATTGGCCTTGTCTCGGTCTCCCATACTTCTGTGGCGAAGCTCCTATCTTTCAGATGCTCAACTAACCAATTCACATTTTGTCTGATATCTACTAAATCATTAGCATCATTTGGAATAGCCAAGAATTCGCGGAACATCGGAATACTCTCAATAGAAGCTCGCTCAAACTTATCCTGAGAGAACCCATTCAGATTGAAACATAAACTAGCAACTAACAAATACAAATAACGCATAGACATAATCACTTATAAAAGGCAATATAAGTTTTGAGCTCCGTAAGTTTGTAGATCATCATGTAAAAAAGGTAAATGGCCCTTCAAAAGAAGAATCCAATACATACATCGGCTTGGAAAAAGCTAACCGAATTATTCCAAAGAGAAAAAGATTTAAGTATTCTCTCTCACTTTGACCAGGATACTGACAGATTCAACAAATACTCCGTACGCTTTGAGGATATCTTAATTGATTACTCTAAGAATAGACTATCTGATGAAGTCTTAGCTACACTTATCGAGCTAGCTCAAGAAATGAATCTGGACAGTGGTATCCAAGCTATGTTCGATGGTGATGTCATTAATGAAACTGAACAACGAGCCGTTCTGCATACTGCACTGAGGAATCGATCTGGTAGACCTGTATTCTTCCAAGGTGTCGATGTAATGCCAGAAGTCAGTAAGGTCCTGAATCAAATGAAGGCATTCTGTGAAAAAATACACAGCGGACAAAAGCGTGGCTATACTGATAAAGAATTCACTCACCTGGTTAATATAGGCATTGGAGGTTCCGATTTAGGACCAGTTATGGTTACAGAAGCCTTAAGACCCTACGCCATTGATAGTATAGAGACCCTGTTCGTATCTAATGTTGATGGCACTCACATCGCAGAAACGCTCAAAAAAGTTGATCCCGAAACAACTTTGTTCATCATAGCGAGTAAGTCATTCAATACACAGGAGACTATGTGCAACGCTCATACTGCTCGAGAATGGTTCTTATCAAAAGGGGCGAGTAAACGGGATATAGCTAAACACTTTGTAGCACTATCAACTAATGTAGCAAGAGTTACCTCTTTTGGTATTTCTGAAAAAAACATCTTCCAGTTTTGGGATTGGGTAGGTGGTCGGTATAGTTTAAGCTCTGCCATAGGTTTATCAATTGCACTAACCATCGGATATGAGGCATTCACAAGTTTATTGGATGGATATCACAGTATGGACAGACACTTTAGGTCGAGTCCATTTGGACAAAACATACCAGTTCTATTGGCACTGATAGGAATCTGGTACAACAATTTTTATGAGGCCGAGAGTGAGGCTATACTACCTTATGATCAATACATGCACCGCTTCCCTGCATACTTCCAACAAGCAAATATGGAGTCCAATGGAAAGAATGTGGATCGGAGTGGCTCAACAACAAATTATCAAACTGGCCCAATTATCTGGGGAGAACCCGGCACAAATGGCCAACATGCCTTCTACCAATTAATACATCAAGGGACTAAATTGATCCCGTGTGATTTCATAGCAGCGGCGCAGTCACACAATCCTATCGGAAATCATCATGAATTGTTCATGTCTAACTTTTTTGCTCAGACTGAAGCTCTCATGAAAGGCAAAACGAAGGAAGAAGTAATAGCAGATTTCATAGAGAAGGACATAACCGAAGCAGAATACAATGTCAAAGTAAACTTCAAAGTATTCGAAGGAAACAAGCCAAGCAACTCCATATTAGTTAAAAAAATAACACCATATACCCTCGGTCAACTCATTGCCATATACGAACACAAAATCTTCGTTCAGGGCTATATCTGGAATATCTTTAGCTTCGATCAATGGGGCGTCCAGCTCGGAAAGGAGCTGGCCAAAAAGATTCTTCCAGAGCTACAAGATGATCAGGTAGTTAACACCCACGACAGTTCTACAAACGGACTCATCAACACCTATAAGGAAATGAATAAAAGAGAAGAACTCTCAGGAATCTATCCTCTAAAGGGGTCGATTCAAAATTATGATTGGGGAGGGTATAAATACATACCTGAACTATTTAATTTATCTAACTCTGACCAAGATCCATTTGCAGAATATTGGATAGGAGTACATCCCAGAGGACGTGCCCAAATTACTATGGAAGGATCATGGGATTATCTCAATCAATATACCGATATACCGTATCTCCTTAAGATACTGGATGTACGCAAAATGCTCTCTATCCAATCTCACCCTAACAAGAGACAGGCTGAGATAGGCTATGCTAAAGAAAATAAGGCTGGCATCCCATTAGATGCTAAGCATCGCATATTCAAGGATGACAATCATAAGCCAGAACTCATGATGGCCTTGAGTGATTTTTGGTTACTGCATGGGTTCAAATCCATATCAGATATCAAACAAACCATTGCTGAAACTCCTGAGTTTGGTTTGTTATTATTTCACTTAGATCAAGGACTAAAAGAGTTCTACAGTTATGTTCTCAATATGAGCGAAGGCGAGGTAAACGCTACCCTTACCTCTCTACGCATCAGATTACTCGAGATCGATCCGACAGATAAGAACCATCCAGACTTCTGGGCAAAACAAGCATTTGAGGATTACGGATATGACAAGGGTATTTTCTCCATATACTTCTACAACTTAGTACATTTAAAGCCTGGTGAAGGAATTTATCAAGAGGCAGGTGTCCCACATGCATATTTAGAAGGGCAGAATGTTGAAATCATGGCTAATAGTGATAATGTCTTTCGAGCAGGACTTACTCCTAAGCACATGGATATTGACGCATTATTAGAGCACTTGGTATTTGAGCCTGTGACACCTAAAGTTATTCATCCATCCAAAGCTCGAGAACATATAGTAGCCTACAAGAGTCCGGCACAAGAGTTTGAGCTTCAAATCATTGAGTTAAAGGGTGGAGAGACTACTGAGCTAACAACAGTTGCTGGAGAATGCTATTTGTTATTGGAGGGTAACGTAGAGGTCAGTAGTTCTAATGCGGCCTTAAGGGTTAGTAAAGGGCAATCATTCTTTAGCTCTAAGAACATAAATATTAATTTTAATAGTATGGGTCACAGCCGTCTGGTGAGAGCTACTTTACCTTAAAATCAAAAAGGACCTACAATGGAAGATCTCTTAAATCCGATAACTATTGCTCAGATTAGTATCAGTCTGTTTATCGCTATTGTATTCTTACAATCGGCTATAGACAAGATTGTAGATTGGAGTGGCAATCTTAGTTGGCTGAAAGGTCACTTTAGTAAAACTTTCTTGACTGGTATCGTTAGTCCTATGCTTGGATTATTGACCTTGGCTGAGTTGGCTACTGGAATAATGGGTGTAATAGGGACGATATGCATCATATGCTGCGCAGATCAAAGTTGTTCGTTCATAGCTGTGGTGCTTTCGATTGTATCTTACTTGATGCTGATATTTGGTCAACGCATTGCTAAAGACTACGATGGAGCGAAGACAATTGCCATTTATTTTGGCGTGAGCCTATTGTCTTTATTGTTTTTTTAAAAAAAATCCCTTAAAGGTGTAAAAAGGGACATATTGATGTTAAAGAGTCAATATTTTAAAATATAGACAATAAACATTGAGCATCACCACTATTTAAAGGCCTTAATGCCCATATAGAGAACGTCCAACTTCGTAGTATTTATCACCCTCTTTCCAAAAATAGTTTTGTTCGGAATTACCTATGTTGATCGCAGATAGTATGAATGATTTAACATACCTCTCAATATAATCCATATCTAGCGTTTCAAGCTCATCACCGGGTTGATGGTAATACTTGAAAATATTTTGATCAAAGGCTCTAAATCCCAAACTAAATGTCAGGGCAGGAATGCCTTTTTTGGCAAAATTGACATTATCTGATCGATCAAATAAGCCTTGTTCCTTAGCTGGGTCCTCTATCGCCTCCAGTCCAAATGCATTACAAGCTTGTTGCATTACATCCTCAGCTTCTGTGCGAGTTAAGCCAATTACTGATACGATAGAAGTATCGTTATAGCCGCCATTATCTATGTTAAAACAATACTTAACCTCATCCAATGGCACAGGGCAGTTATCAACGAACCATTTCGAACCCAGCAAGCCCTTCTCTTCAGCGGTGAATAATACAAATAAGGCGCTGCGCTTCATCGGATTCTGTGCGATATATTCTGCTAAAGCCAATATTGCTGATGTCCCAACAGCATTATCGCGAGCCCCATTATATATGGTATCACCTTCAGCGTTGGCAGGACCGATACCTACGTGATCATAATGAGCGCTATAGATGATATATTCATCTTTGAGATCGGCATCTGTTCCTGGAACTACGCCGATGACATTATCTGAGGGAAGTGGAGCTTTGGTCAAGCCTTCCATTTCTATTCTCACTGGTGTAGTCTCTGCTATAAGTGAAATCACAGCGATAGAATCGGTCGTCGATATCCACAGGTGAGGAAACTGCTCTGTTCTTTTATCTCCAACTGGCTTTGTACTCAAGCTTTTACTTTGACCTAAACGCTTAACAAACCTCCAAGGAGTTCGGACATTTTGATAAATCTCTATCAAGCCCATTGCACCGGCGTCAATAAATCGCTGTCGTTTAGCTCGAGACTCTTCTAATATCCCATACACATCTTGATTTACTCCATCACCTATATTAGAAACAGCGATTTTAAACCGAAGATCTTTATCCGCTATATCTTCTGCTTGTCCATGATCTACATACATTGTTGGCATCGTGCTACGCTGCGCCATACCATTCATAATCAATACATCATTTGGCAAACTCAATACTTGTTCACCGATCCGTATGATTGCACTGTCAGGAGGACTAACCTCATTAAAAGGAACTAACTGTAGAAAGTCACCATATCCAACCATTGTATCAACGCCAACTCTCAAGAAAGTACTCATAATATATGCCGCGGCAGATTCTAAACCTTGACTACCTGTCTCTCTACCCTGTAAGGCATCAGATGCCAAAAACGAAATATGAGCCATAATATCACTCTGAGAGATCGTGTTAGAGATCTTCTCCACATCACTTTGAGCACAGATCTGTAGCACTGTCAACCATAAAACCACCGAAAATAATTGCCTCATAACTGTCCTATTGGACAACAATATTAAGATTATATACATCTATATGTTGTGATCAGATTTTTGATAACATTGTGAATTAATCTATATTAAACTCATGTATTGGAAAGAACAACTAAAGCCTCTATTTTCGACTTTAGTGGTTTTTACCATTTTGGTAGTCTTACTCAGTCAATTTATAATATGTAACCCTGCTTTTGACAAGCAGCAAAAGGAGGTCGTGCTAAATGCTGGCGACTCTTGGTTGCAGGAACGACAAGAACGCAATCTGGCCTCGATGAATCAACATTACTATCAGTTCATGACACTCGGCCAAGCCTATCTCCAAGATATGTATATAGATGTGGCACTAAATCATTTCTTCCATGCCAAAACGCTCTTCCCTGAGCGCATAGAACCACGTAAAAATCTCTGCTACTCTTACATCGTTAAGTGTCAAGAAGATTACCGTTGGTGTAAGCAAGCAAAACGAGAAATATATTATGCCCTGCGATATGTCAATGACCAAGACAAAACCAATAAAGAATACATAGAATCATTGGCGCATTTAGTCAAGTTGGACACCATCATGCAAATGGATGAAGCAGATGCACTTTCTGCTATTTATGTTTCTGACTAAAGAATTAGTTGATCTATGATTTAAGATCACTTGGTCTGAATGTTACTAATGATGCCCAAAAAAGACTCAGAGGGTTCCCTATCAATTCAAGACAGGATAGTTTTTTGTTAGTATGCACATCTAAGTATAGGGAGTCAGGAGAGTTGATTACCAGAGATCATCCATTTGCTCGTTCACTTTTACGATTTTACGTCATAGAAAATTCAATAAAATAAAAAAGAATGCACCAAAATTCTACTTCTTGACATTTTTAGAATACGTAAAGGACTTTTCTAAAAACACAAACTTGAGAATAGGCCATTTGTTATCAACATTTGTAAAGAGGAATTAATTGACCTTCAGATAATCCACCCATCAAATATAGAAATGAGTGGGAGAGTAAATTCTGAATCATTTGGTTTTACAATTCATCTGCCTTTCATAATTGATGGTGCTAATTCAATTAGAAAATTGGAAATATTTAGAAAAAAAGACTATTTCACGCTATTCCAATACCAATCAAATTATGTAATAGAAGAATATATATTGGACTGTCAGGAGAATTATGAATTTCTGGAATTAATAACTCGAAATGTTCTTAAAGACTTAGGGATATTCA
>CACLQQ010000048.1 GCA_902609095.1 uncultured Bacteroidota bacterium
AGGCTTCAACTATGATAAGCCTGATACTTCATATCTATCTGATCTAACTAAATTCTATATTACATTCAGTTCGTTTCTTTCGAATCTCATCCGTATTTTTTATAAATTCCGTTTGGACAATCATGTCATTTTGCAGGTTGCTAAAAAAACGACAAAGAAATCAAATAGAATTGATGACAGACATATTTTTTGACAAAATACTTTCACTAAAAGTAAAGGAACAAAGCGAGAGACTAATATTGTCTATAGCCATAGTTAGTTACTTAATACACTTAACCTTGATCCTATTATCTAACTATGATGTAGTACCAATAGAATCAAAATTACTTAACAATCCGATCGCAGCCATATATACACCCTTTTCATTCATTCTGGTTTATGAAGTATATCTACTTATCTTCTTCCTGCCAAAATCAATTTCATTTTATATCGGGAAGCAATATGAAATAATAACACTAATCGTAATAAGAAGAATATTCAAGGACATTGCAAATTTAGAACTTACCTCAAATTGGTTTCAATCAAAAAGTGATTTACAGTTTACATATGATACGTTAACATCATTAATATTATTCATTTTAATATATTTCTTCTACCAAAACGTTGCAAAGAGAAATAATTCAACAATAGAAATTCATAAAAGAAATATAGAGCGGTTCATAAATCTGAAAAAAACGATTGCTGTATTGTTGGTTCCTATTTTAATAGGTTTGGCCATATATACCTTTGTCACATGGGCAAATACTATAATCAGGGATGATGGAAGTGGAATTATCAATTTTAAAAATATCAATAATATATTCTTTGATGAGTTTTTTACAGTTTTAATTATTGTTGACGTTCTACTCTTATTATCATCATTTTTTTATTCAGATAAATTTCACAAGATTATCAGAAACTCAGGGTTTGTAATCTCTACCATTTTAATTAAAATTTCCTTCTCAACAGAAGGAATATTAAACAATACCTTGATTATAGGAGCTGTGTTATTCGGATTTTTAATTCTTATTATCCATAATAAATATGAAAATAAAATTGTATCGCATGAAAGTTAAAACATCAATAATCTCCGCTTCTCGGCTATCCCACTTGGTCAAACTGTATGCATCACTTTACAAATAAAACACATTTATGAGCGATATCCATCTTGACAGACTTTAAGCCCAAGCTTTGGTCTTAAACCAAAAGGTCCATATCAGTCCTGATATAATAAGATTAGAGATTGACGTAAGCAGCACATAGCCACAACTCTGATAATATTATATAGAAGTTATAATATTAAACATCACTTTAAAATAGGTATTACATGACTAAGTTATTCTCTTTCATCTGTTTTCTATTACTCATTAAAGTCCCTGTCCTTTCCCAAACCCAAGTGTACGAACTTAGAGTATATGAAATAGAGTTTTCTCGATCGATCGAGTTGTTACACAATTATTTTCAAAAAGCTCTTATTCCTGCACTAAATAGACAAGGAGCCAAAAATATTGGAGTTTTTGAGGAATCGGGAGAGTCATTACCTAAGAAAATCTATCTGCTTATTCCTCATAAAGACATTATCACTTTCCAAAATAGTGAAGGGAATTTATTTGTGGATGAAAAATATAGAATAATGGCTGAGCCTTATTTAAATACAGATCGAACTAAAATTCCATTTAAGAGGATTTACAACAGTTTAATCCATAGCACAAAAGAATTTCCGGAACTGATTGTACCTAAGGATGGAGGATTATATGAACTAAGAATTTATGAAAGTCATAATGAAGGTGCTCTACAAAATAAACTTAGCATGTTTAAAGACGAATTCACCATTTTTGCCGATACCGGTTTGCCAATGGTATTCTTTGGCAAAAATATATCTGGTGATCAAATGCCTTGCTTAACTTATATGTTAGCAAATACTGACAAAGAAGCAAATAAGATTGGCTGGTCTAAATTCATCAACCATCCTGCATGGAAGAGACTATTTTCAATGGATAAATACAAAAATAATATGAGTAATATCTCTCGTATCTTCCTAAAAGCTGTGGATTACTCACAGATTTAAACTGAAAAGAGTATAAGTATTACAAGGTATAATACGAATGATTAAAACGAACAATCATTAAAAATCTTGCCAATATATAGATACGTTAACCGCGTTCACATCCACTATTTTAGGAGAAAATGAAAGAATTTAAGCTATACCCAGTTAACTTAGCTAAAATTAATGACATAACATTTAATGAATCGCAGAAATTCTTCAAGCCAACCGAACTAAAGAAAAATAATTTTTTTGCTTGTGAAGGAGAATATACTCAACAAATTGGATTTTTAGAAGAAGGTATAGTAGGAGCATTTTTCTCAAACCAAGAAGTAAAAGAATACAATAAACAGTTCTTTGTGGCTCCTTCATTAATTGGTGCCTACACTCCATTGCTTACAAAGCAACCAAATAAAATCGTCCAGCAAGCATTAACTGACTGTCAAATAATCGTCGCTGACTTTTCAAAAATTGAGTTTTTGTATGATAAATATCACGATCTGGAATGCTTAGGTAGAAAAATAGCTGAATTATACTTCTAAGAAAAAGAACAAAAAGAAATTGAAATGGCATTATTGGATGCAGATAAAAGATATCTGGTCGTGAGAGAGCGCTTCCCAACAATAGAAAACCTGGTTGCTCAATATTATATCACCTCATACCTATGCATCTCACCAACTCAATTAAGCAGAATTCGCAGAAAAATGTTGTAATCCTAATTCATTTACATATGTAAATGACACCAAGAAAATAGTGATTGACCTTTGTTGGGGAATTAAAATGAAATTTTTAACCGTGACAAAAAACAGTATTTATCTCACAGTTGGAGTGATCTCAATTGCTTTCATATCATTTTTGTTCACTCTACTCTTTGACAGCAGTACTATAAATCCAAAAGCTTGGAGTACTCAACTTAAACCACAGTTCGAAGGAAAATTATCTTTAAACGAACGCCTAACCAGTTTCTTACGCATTCACTTTATGGGATATTATGGTGCTAAAGAGTTCGTTGTTGATAATGAAGGAAATATTTATTGTGGTGTTCACAAAGGGGAAAAAGACTTTTCTTCTGGTGTTATTCTTAAAATTAAACCAGACGACTCAGTTGAAGAATTTTTAGTTACAGATAACTGGGTTACAGGAATGCAATTTGATAAAGAGGCTAAATTAATCGCCTTGATGAATGACCTTGGCTTGGTCAAAATACATCCTGACAAATCCATTGAAATATTGCTTACTACCACGCCTAATGGTCAACCGATTCGAATGGGAACAGGCTTAAAAATTGCTTCCGATGGAACGATATACTTTGTAAATATGTCTTCTACAGATAAGACCTCTTCCAAATATATCAACAAGTTAATTTTGGAAATGAAGCCAACAGAAGGAGTTTATTCTTTTAATCCAAGAACAAATATTACTACGACCATATCAGAAGGTAATTATTTTGGAAATGGACTAAAAATTTCTCAAAATGAAGACTTCATTTTGGTATCGGAAACCTCTAAATATAGAATATTAAAATATTGGATTAAAGCAGAGAAAAAAGGAAAGTCAGAAATTTTTATGGATAACTTAGCAGGCTTTCCAAACAATATTTCAAAAAGACATAATGGAAATTATTGGATAGCTTTTACAACCAAACGAAATGACCAATTAGACAAATTTCATCTAAGTACAGGGATGAAAAAATTCGTTTTCGGAATCCCCTCTTTCATCCAACCAAAGCCAGAAAAATTTGGGATGGTTATAGAAGTTTCAGAATAAGGTGAGATTATTCAAGTCCTATTTGACAGTAAAGGAGAAATAGTGACTGAGGGAGGATCAATAGTTGAGCACAATTAATATTTGTACTTGGGAGGGTGATAAAGTATCCTATGTTTCAAAAGTCACAATTTAATCATTAACACTGTGACGATCCTTTGTAAATCATAAGTCGGGTTTATAAGCGAAATTGGGGGGAGATATCTAAATAACGTGGAGCATAATATGTACAACACCTCATTACGTATGAAGCCCACCATATGATTTTTAAAATATTCGATAACTTAACAACACAGGTTCTAAGAGTAAGCATATGGCTTAAGCCATATGCTTACTCTTAATTTTTCTATATTCTCTGGGGCTCTATGGCCCTAAGTTTATATGAGGAGGATTATCATTATAATCAAGGCTCAACATATCACTTAAGATTTGATATTGCTTGAGGCTACTTATCAAATAGGCGTCCAATATATCTTCTCGGGAGGTTCTATTAAACCTCTCGATATATCCATTTTGCATATGTTTATCCGATTTCGAATACACACGTATTATCTCTTTTCCCTTACACGATAGTTTATAATTACTTGAGGTGAATTCAGGGCCCTTATCCATATGTATATACTTTGGCTTACCATAATATGCTACAAAGCTCTTCTAAGTCTTATCACTCGTTCAGAAGGAAAGTTCAAGCTTCATTCTGTTAACGAGCATTCTCTATTATAATCATCTCTGATATTCAAGAACCTAAAGGTTCTCCCATCGGTGAGACTATCACTCATGAAGTCCATGATTCAGATCTCATATAAGCAATCGGGTTGATAGAGTGGCTTACGTAGCTCTGCTAGAATCTTCCTGCCTTTTTTAGACTTCCGTACCATACCTTGTTCTTGGTATACTTGTAACATCTTATCTCATGACCATGTACAGCCTTCTCGTCTACTCCTGCGATAATAGTAATCTATACCTCTATTAGGTTTTATTCGTATCAGTTCCTTGAGCTTATCTATTACCTCTGTGTCATCCATCTTACTTTGATAATAATAAGACGAACGACACTCAAACTTAATATGCCTGCTATCCTCTTCAGACCAGCGTTATAATGCTCTTTGGGATACGATATCGCACTAAGCTTCTTAGAAGGCTCCACCACTTTTTTGATAATACGTCCTTAGCTATTTGTAGATCTAAGAATACATCAGCATACATTCTTTTTTACTTCCGGTTCTCCGATTCTAAATCTTAAGACATTTGAGATGGCTTACTTCCATCCTGCTATATTTCTTACGTCAACTATACAATACACGTAACCTAATTAATTCCTAACTCTATACTGGTCCGCCTACTTGGTTCTCTTTTAATGCCTTGATAATTTTGCTCTCACTGAATTTACTTCTCTTAATAGCAGCTTAAGCTAAGTTCATTTTTTAAACTTTCTTTTTTTTCGTGTAACTACACCATTTCAAATTATGGATTTAGTGTTCATGAATGCGAATACTAATTTATACCAGCTTCATTTGGAGATAATTATTTAAAATATCTACTAATGATTCAGAATAGGAGATAAATCTGTAAGACATGTAAAGATATAAAACAACCTAATAAAGTCTTAGTCCATGTTCATTCAACAGTTATCAATGATAGATAGAACACTAAACCTTATTTTTTATATATTCCATAAGCATGAATGGTTCACTAAGAAAAGTTATTATCGCAACTTTGGCTTGTTACAGAAAAAATACATTATTGAAGCGTATTAGGCTTACCAAATATGTAAGGTTGATTTCCTTATAGAATGTTAAAATTATCGATGAGAGAACAACCATAAGAACCTGTATTCACATCTGGCACTAAAAGAATTTTAGAAGTTTTGAATAAGATGAATGTTGAAGAAACTGAATGCTATTCTCGTGATAATGCAAAAATCTTTTCTGTTTCTAAATCTTATCGATCATCAAGAAATACAATTATCTCTGCATGGCAACACTTTATGATAAATACGTTTAGGACTTGTGAGTCAGTATAATTTCAGAAATTATTTGATTTATGTCATAGTAGAGGTAATTCTTATTGTTATCGGAATTTTACTGGCAATAACATTTAATACATGGCAAAATAATAATGAAAACAGGTCCATCAAAAGAGAATATATATCTGATAGAATTATAGACATAGGTTAAGATACTTCGTATTTTAAAAATGGAAGAATCAACAACATTAAAAAGAAAACAGAAGCCTTAAATCAAGCAAAAGAATATTTACTCGGGAACTATCAGTTCAATGATACACTCTTATTTTTAAACATGGTTGGATATGGCGCCAGATATAGTAGAGTTGTTGCAACCAGCAATAATTCGACATATACCGAACTTATCAGTACAGGAAATGTAGTAATCATTAAAGACAAAGAAATCAGGAATAAAAAATTATTAGTTATTATGAAAAAAAGATGCGGCATCAAAAACAATTCAAGGCAGTAAAACAGCTTATTTAGATTACATAAATTCCTTGAGATTGTTTAAAAAAGATACACCGAATCAAATATCAATAAGTGATCAGAGAAGAATGCTTAAAAAAATAAACTCTGATCAATTTTACGGCTTAATCAACCAAGAATTAACATTTTCTGATGTTCTTGAAATACATTTCAAAAAAGGCTTAGAAAATGGAAAAAAATAAATTAATGCCCTCGAATCCTATAAAAACAATATCAAATAAACGTAAATAAAAAAATTGATAAAATAATACTTCACAAAAATGGATAGCGTCTCTAATACTGGCTCTCCCAAACTCCACGATCTGATACAGTCCCAGACTCTGCATATCCGCCAACGCTAATCAATACTTCCTGAGAACTTACACCACTCACAAGTATACTCAGTATTATAATAGGTAGGTATGGGCGCCAAAAAATTCTTATTTGTCTAAAGGGCCTTAATAATAAATCATTGTTCAATACACCATTTATGTACGTCTATCATTTATTTATAGTCATGTGATACATAACTGCGTTCAAAATCATCTCTAAAAATATTCGAATAATATAATAAATTATACCGACCTCTAAATATTACATATCCATTTAAATACTGACCCCACTCATACCCACCACAAGCAGTCTCACACTATCTACCACCCTGCATAGCCTCCCAACCACCTTATAAATCAAAGCAACAGCAAAACATACCATCAAATCTCAGCTATCCAAAGCGAACACTATATTATTGAATCAGATACAGTGCATAAGCCATAATACAATAATCAATTTATTATCAACGGCTCACATCTTGTTTGCCAAGGATTAAAAACATGGACTCGTTAGCATCCTAAGACGTGATGCAGGGTCATATCTTTCTACAACATCTACTCGCTTATCTCACAGGATGCAAAATAACAGGCCTAATCTTACTCACCATAAAATCGACCGCTGCTCTGTAAAGAATGGTTAAATATTTCAAGGAGCTGAGATCGTCACGCAATAGCGTGATAATTAAAAAGTCCGAATAGCTCGTACTGGATTGAGGAAATCCTTACTGCTGGAGCTCGGATTACTGTTGGTAAAATTCTGTCTTCAGGCAAGTACATCATTGGTCTCCGAAGAACTCTAATAGGAGAAATCTCTAATAGCACTTCTACCGTTGGCAATGGCAGTAGAATCTATAGTCGCCTTATTTTGTTACATTAGGTTAAATCCTTCCTTCGATGGTAGATACCAGTCCCCATAGCCTCCTCTCTGAAGTTCTGCACATAGCCCGGCTGCATAGGGGCCTTCATCATCTCCTATCGCTACCTGAGAGGAAATAATGATAGCCATATTCATTTTTCCAGCAAATGGACCGTCTCTTTTAGCTTGAGTATCACCATTTGATCCTGCATACCACCTTATTCCTGCACTCACGTCCGCTATATCTGCAGCAAGCCCGTACTCTCCCGATTCATCTATATAAAAGAAGATACCCCCTTGAGCCAAATCATCAATTTTATATTGCCGCAATGCCAGGGTACCATCAAATTGCATTACTACATTGGCTGACACGTCTGTCACCGTATCCATAACATTTATTTTTGCTCTACCAACTAATTCAAGGCTTTGTGCATAAAAACCGTTGAGTAAAAGACTTAGTAAAAATGTGAGTAGTACACCTCTTGGCACATGACAAAATTATTTTAGAGTCAAGCTAAGACCTTTATTTCAGGATTTCTATCCGATCCTCAGGCAATTTTAGTGACAACTAACTTGGAAATATTAGTGATTTACCTATTTCCTATGGTAGGAAGTCCATCGGAGAATCTGTTGTCCTTAGGTTCTTTTATCTAAAATTATAATAGTAAGTTTTTATTCAATTAATAGGAGCTAAAACACCTTAGAACCAGTTAGCATGATCTCACAAAAAATCATATTTCAATTCATTCACCCAACCCTTAATGGCTGTATCCTATAATTCCACCAGGTCTGCTACATTCTTGATGACCCCTGTATTCACATCGATGGAGTCTGCGTTTATATCGCCCGATACTTAAGATCAAAAGGCACTATCAACTAATAGTTTGTTCGCATGACTCAGTAATCTGCCATCCATATGCACCAATCGATAAACCATGACTGCTTTTAGAAAATTAATAAGGAGATAGTTAGAGAAGTATGGCCCTTATCAACAGATAAATTCTTCCTGATATTTGTCCATAAACTTATCAATAGAATTATAAATATCTGCATAATTTTAGACAACGCTATTTCTTGGCGTACATGAATATTCACAGGAACGAGGTCGTACTTCCCAACCATTAAACTTAGTGAGAGAATTAAAAGTCCTGGCTATCATTGGCGTATAGATTTATATTTAGAGGAGTTGATATAACTATTTAGCCATAGATTTATCTATTCTTACAAAATATATCACCAATAGATATCGCATGCGCTCAACTGCACAAGACTCAAAGGATTTGAGCTATATCAATAATAGCTACTATATGGAGTTCCCTACAAACTCGATTTCTTAGGTAATCGTAATCTATATAATCAGGTATACACGTTATTATATGATTTTATTCAAATGACGATTAGCACTTCTATCATTATTGAAGTTACAAAGCTAAAATAGAAATTTATGATATTAATACGAATTGTAATACTGACAACTCTGATGATGGCTCTCAATAGTTGTAGCGATGATGAGGATGTCACAACAGTATGTATTTCTTTTGACGAGCGTCAATGTAGCAGCAACCCTTGGTTGGATGATTTGATAGGTAGTGAAGGCGTCACAGACAAGATTAGTGCCTTAGCGACATATTTGTCCGAACAAAATATTTCAACAACAACTGTATCTGCTGATCCAAATTTTAATCAAATTACTTGTGAAGCTTGTTTTCTATGTCCCGCTGCTACACGATACACGGTAGAAATAGACAGCACTTTATCTGGATCGCTCGTTGCATTGAATCTGCTCAATGTCTCTCATTATAGATGTAATTAGCCAGTATTGTACGAGAAAATAAAATACAAGGCACAGATGTTTGAATGACGAACATCTGTGCCTTTTTACTTGTATATCAATAGCTCATTATATCAATGAGGTGAAGCCCTGGATATTAGTTGATGCATAATAAAGGTCCTCCTTCACAACTACGTCCTTAGCTTCCCTAAGAAATATTTCTTTGAAACCTCCCACTTTTGAATCTCTATTAGATTCATAGCCAAAATAGTCATATCAAGCCTAATCCGCTGGGCTTTACCTATTTCTAAAAATATTTAGAAGCTTCCTTGCTCGGCATCTCCATTTGTCATTTATACTACTAAACGCTCCGATTGTTAAAGGTACGCGACCAAATTTACTATCAAGTTGGAAGTCAGTTTTAGCAATGCCATATGCATTTTAGTATTAAAGATTTGTGATATGGTTGATACCCCTATTGGCTATTTCTGCAGCGCTTTTATACAAGATATTCCTTGTAATCACTGAACATTGTTCAGAACACTTAAAAATATGGAGAAATAAATACTTATCTCCTCCCCATTTAGATAAACCGTATTTTACTCATCTGCAGGCGCATCCTCAGGAACTGCAGTTTGTGTTTCTATTTGATCAAAAACACCACCAAGGTCAAACCATTCCATAGCGCCAGAAACTTTTCCTTCATCATTATATTCTATGACTGAATAGTATTTTGTTTTAGTAGCAGCCCCTGTAGCCTTGTGCGTCGAAGACCATGTTCCATATACTCTAACACCACCAGTGGGAGCAAAGCTTTCATCAACACTTGGATAATACAATCTTTCATCAAAGCTAAAATTCTCAAAATTTACATGCCATTCTTTCATTGAACTTTGCCAATCAGCTTTGGATAGAGAATCCGTCGTATTCGGTGGGGACCAAAACATATCATCAGCATACATTTCACTCATGTCATCTAAACTTCCATTTTCGAACAAATTGAAAGCAGCATCAGCTGATGCTTGATTCGTCTTAAAACCATCTAATTGATCATTAGTGTGAGTTGCTGTTTGACAACTTACAAGTGCCGCAACCACGGCTAGAAATAAATAATTTTTCATTTTTTGTTAATAGTTAATTTTTAATAATAGTATAAATCATCTAAGTGAATTAGACATTTTTACCCTCTTAAACCTCGCCTGTGGTTTTATTCCTACATATAAGACAACAAAATCATACCTCACCCCCACGTCACGGTTGTATCATAAGTCGAGGTGATTCTCTGATTTAGATGAATGACTCCTATGGACTTCCTACAGTTTTATATCCCAAAGTCACAAGACGTATGATGCGAACGTTCTAATCTCATAGCAAGAGATTTAGACTTTGGTACAGAGTGGAGGTCCATGAAATAGGGCCCAAACCTCATATAAGATTGGCAAAAGATAACTTTTCAAAGTGCCGTGAAGAAAAAAGTATTTCTATATTTATTCTCGCCCAACCTTATTTGATTAGGCGAAATTCCTCTACAGATTTGTCATTATCTTCACCAAGGGAACTAACAAAATAGCTTTATAATTCTTCACAGTAAAAGTGTCATGTAAGTTGAGATAATTCATATTGCTATATGGACATAAATATTTCCACGATATCTATAGATTTGAAGGGAGCAGTACGTTTATATCCATCTATCTTGCAATTCCGAAGAAGTTAAAAAAGTAAAAACTAAATGGATAATATATATAGCATTAAAATGAAAAAATTACTATTTATGAAAGCAATATGGACTTCCATACTATTATTAGCGATCATCAGTAACATCAGCACCCAAGATAGACTTACAGGAGAGACCTTTACCACTAGATCAGAAATTCTTGCAATAAATGGCATCGCCGCTACCAGTCAGCCATTAGCCACTCAAGCCGCCCTTGACATCCTGAAACAAGGTGGTTCAGCCATGGATGCCGCAATAGCAGCTAATGCAGTATTGGGATTAGTAGAACCCGCCAGTTGTGGAATAGGTGGAGACATTTTCGCTATTATATGGGATGCTGAGTCGGAGCAACTATATGGATTCAACGGTAGTGGCAGATCTCCAAGATCATTAACCGTAGATTATTTCATAGATAATGACATGGATGAAATCCCATTATTTGGTCCTTTACCGGTTTCTACACCTGGGACTGTAGATGGGTGGTTCATGATGCATGAGAGATTTGGTAGACTCCCCATAACAGATTTATTAGCTCCAGCTATAGCCTATGGCAAAAATGGATTCCCAGTATCCGAAGTGATCGCCTACGAGATGGGCACTAATTATGAGAACAAAATAGACTTTCCTGGATTCGCAAATACTTATCTACCGAATGGCAGAACACCTCAAAAAGGTGAGGTCTTTATCAACGCTGACTTAGCCAAAACCTATGAATTGATTGCAAATGAAGGTCGGGATGTTTTCTACAGAGGGACCATTGCGCGAACCATTGACTCATATATGAAGCAGCATGGAGGGTTTCTGTCTTATGAAGACCTATCATCACATACAGGCGAATGGGTAGAGCCGATTAGTACTAATTATAGAGGATATGATGTGTGGGAATTACCGCCAAATGGACAAGGTACTGCTGTGCTACAAATGTTGAACATACTTGAAGCATATGATATCTCTGCCATGGGATTTGGCAGCCCTGAATATCTTCATGTCTTAACAGAAACTAAAAAGTTGGCTTATGAAGATCGTGCTAAGTTCTATGCCGACCCCGAATTTAGTCAATTGCCAATTCAAGAATTGCTATCAAAAGAGTATGCGGCGAAAAGAAATCAATTGATAGATCCCAATAAAGCGGCGAAAACATACCCCGCTGGTAATCTCGAAATCGAAACGGGTAATACAACCTACCTGACTGTTGCAGACAAAGATGGTAATATGGTATCGCTTATTCAAAGCATCTACTATGAATTTGCATCAGGGATGGTACCTGATGGTTTAGGATTCGTACTGCAAAATAGAGGACAAATGTTCAATTTGACAGATCCAAACCATGGTAATGCCTACAAGCCAGGCAAACGACCTTTTCACACAATCATACCGGCATTCATCACTAAGGATGGCAAGCCTTGGGTTAGCTTTGGGTTAATGGGAGGTGCAGTACAGCCTCAAGGTCATGCGCAGATTGTAGTTAACTTGATAGACTTTGGGATGAACCTGCAAGAAGCGGGAGATGCTCCGAGGATACGTCATGTCGGGAGCTCTCAACCGACAGGCTCAACTATGATTAATGGAGGAACCCTAAACCTCGAAAGCGGATTTAATTACGAAACGATTAGGGAACTTAGGAAGAAAGGTCATAAGATCGGTACAGGTGTAGGAATCTATGGTGGATATCAAGCTATAGGTGTAGATGTTAAGTCTAAAGTCTATTCTGGTGCTTCAGAATCAAGAAAAGATGGGCAAGCTGCTGGATATTAAAGACAAACTTTGATTCACCCAAATGATCTGAAATGAAACATAGTGAGATCATACTTTGACTTCTGATAACCTACCTATCAAATGCGCAGGAGCATAAAACTCTATGGACCGCAGCCTGGAGTCCAGATGATCATTACATTGCAATAGGCGGTAGCCAAGGAGAATTGAAAATATATGACGGTCAGACTTACGAACTTGTGAGAAGCTACTCAGTCGGAGATGCTATACTTAGTAGAGCTAAATGGCACCCTACTCAAAACAAGCTCGCTGTCATTACTCAGAGTGATAGCTTAAAGGCACAGATTCTTGACCTGGATAGCCATGAATGGATAGAGTTAGAAGGGTTAAGGAAAGTCTTAGAGCGCTTGATTGGAACCAAGATGAATCACTACTTACCGATTCAGAGTTTGAAGGAGAGATTTCTGTATTCACTTCCGATTGGAAATCCGTATTTCGATTCATGGGTGATGATAAATCAGTAGCTGAATTAGATTGGCATCCCATCAAAAACATTATTGCAGCAGTAGGATTTACAATTGGCCTTTTTGACCAATATGGCGATACAATTTAGATATATAAACCTCGAGAAGAAGAAGTCTTTTTGCTATGTGTCGAATGGCTTCCAACAGGGACATATTTTGCCACAGGTGATTATGGAACACTTCAGGATGCAGAAAACAAACTCATACAGTAATTGGAATAAGGATGGTGAACAGCTATTAGAAACCGGTAACAGTGTGGTAGAGTATAGAAATATACGATGGAGCTCTAACTGTCAGTACTTGGCAAGTGCTAATGATGCCCTAAGAATCTGGGACACTAATGGTCAACTTATCTATGAATCCGAATCTACCAAGGATTATCTATGGGGAATAGATTGGAATTCTCATAATTCCAAAATATTCCCCAGCAGTGATCAAGGTGTTATATCAATATGGGACTCTAAAGCACGATTAATAAAGCATCTGAAATAATCTATAGATACCAGACCACTCATTCTATAATGAGTGGTACTTATGAAGTTTAACATCAAGTTTCTCAAGAATCTCTTTCTCTTGTCCATCTTATTAGTTGGACTGCTAACTCAAGGTTTAGCACAGGAGGATTTCAGTAAAACTGCCATTCATAATGTGAATTATTTAGATATCTAAAAAAGGGCAATAGTATATGAACGAAATATACTAATGAGCAATGGAATGACACATAAGACTACTGACTCAAATTTTATCTAATATCCATACGTAGTATTGGCATCAAAACTTGCACATGCAAACAAAGTCAAAATAGGTCTCTGTACAAATATGCCCATATTCGATACCTTGGGCAAAGCCTATCATCATGGAAAGAAATAAAGGCCCTGGAGGAGGACGTGAGTATGACATCCGCAGGAGTCACTAAGTCCAAAACATTATAAATGCCCAAATCATAGGAGAAGTGGATCGAATTGGATCTATTCACATTGGAAAAAGGCCAACCTCTTAATCATAAAACAAAACCCTTCCGAGTCTATATATCATCTAATCAATTCTTATTTGGTCATTAAAAATGGGAAGGTCCTCAATTAGATTAAATCATTTTAATCAAGGTATAATAGGTTATTTTTATTACCATGAAAGCAGCCGTATATGAAGAGTTTGGAGGAGCCATAACGATCCAAGAGGTTCCCTCTCCTATCCCTGAATCTCATGGTGTAGTACTAAAAGTATTAGCTACAGGATTGTGCCTGAGTGATTGGCACGGTTGGATAGGACATGATCCGGATATTGTTTTACCTCATGTGCCAGGGCATGAGTTAGTTGGAACTATAGTGGCAGCTGGAAAGAATGTCAAGAACTTTCAAGAGGGTGATCGAGTCACTATCCCATTTGTAGGAGGCTGCGGACGATGTGAGCAATGTCAATCGGGTAATCATCAAGTGTGTGATAATCAATCACAGCCCGGGTTCACCCATTGGGGATCGTTTGCAGAATATGTCAAATTAGACCAGGCAGATATAAATCTTGTTAGGGTACCTGATGACATAAGCAATGAAACTGCCGCAATCCTAGGGTGTAGGTTCGTCACTTCATACCGAGCCATAGTGGAACAAGGAAGAATCAAAGGAGGAGAATACATAGCAGTACATGGATGTGGCGGTGTAGGGCTATCCGCTATTATGATTGCTCACGCATTAGGAGCACTAGTCATCGCAGTAGACATCAACAACGACACTTTAAAATTGGCAAGAGAACTCGGTGCCACAGCAACAGTCAATGCGAATGAGCTAAAAGATGTTGTTCAAACCGTGAGGGACATATCTAAGGGAGGTGTTCATGTCTCTATTGATGCATTAGGTAGTCAAATCACATGCTATAATTCTATTGCCAATTTACGTAAGAGGGGCAGACATGTGCAAGTAGGCTTAATGACCGGAAATGATCAACATCCTAATATTCCCATGGATCAAGTCATTGCCCATGAATTAGAAATATACGGGAGTCATGGAATGCAAGCATATAAATACCCAGAGATGTTGAGTATGATTTACTCAGGCAAACTTGCTCCTCAGTCCATGATAGAAAAAACAATTTCCTTAAAGAAGTCGATACACTTGTTACCCAAAATGAATGAATACACCACGAAAGGCATAATCGTCATTAACTCATTTTAATCAATCATGCCATTCTCTATTCACTCATATCCATACAACAGAGCATAAAGCTGGAGTATAGGTATGAATATCTATCTACCCAATTGTTTGATGTGAGGATGCCATACAATCCACCAAACGATTTATAATCACCTTCATGTATTCTTCTCTTATCAAACGGCATCTACAAAAAAGAGGAAAGAAAATCGAGTTATAAACTATTGATTCGACAATTACTTTGATAAAAGTTATAGAAGTTGAATCAATGTGTCTAATCTATAGTTGATAAAATCATGAAGGAGCTTTAATTTCTTATAATGAAGTAATAGGATTTACAAGCAATATCCTGGACGATTGATAGGAATGGCTTCTGCCCGACTCTATCAACCAGTAAAGTAGTCCAAGGGCTTAAGACCTGTGTGTACAATTATGGGTTCAAAGGGCTAAGAATTGTTCAGTGGAATTGGAATCGACCTCCAGCTCAAGCATACTATTATCCATCCTATACCACATGTGTAGAACTTGATATTCAAGTCTGCCTTCAAGTTGGACATACAAGCCCATTGATACCATCAGAGCTTGGTAGGCCTATACCCAATATAGATCAAATTGTTTTGGACTTTCTCGACCTTAAGATTATATATGTGGTCATATAGGATATCCATGAAAGACTGAAATGATAGCTGTTGCCACTAAGCATGATCCCGTTTACATTAGTACTTCTGCCACACCTCCGTACCCTAACGAGTTGAACTCATCAATTATGCAGGGACATGGAAAGAATAAGGTGCTCTTAAGATCAATCTATCCGATGATTACAGCCCTCAAATGCTTAGGGCATTAGGACTCTCTCCAGCTAAATGATGAGGTTAGGCAAAAGTTTCTTTATAGTAGTGCTCTAAAATTTTTTGGACTATAAATGATAGTTACCACTCACTAATAATTCCAATAAAAGCTCTGGGCAACTGATATTTTTACAAGTTTTGAATTAACTTTCAAACAACATTCATCAAACTATGATTTGATTCTTATTTATTTTTACCATTTACTTTTTGACTTAATCGAACTGTAAAGGACAGAAGCCTACATTAAACTCTAAAGCTGAAACCATCACATTGTATGCGCAATATAGACCAGGAGTTGAACACTTTGATTTTGACATGCTCATTGATAAAGGGTTGAACCACCTGGAGCAAGTTAATGTCGAGAATGCAGACATTGATAGTTTTGAATTAGTCATTTGGCAATTTAAAGGTAATGACTCATTCGCTATACTTATTCGTTACTTATCTGGATTTGAAGTTGCTAATCTATCCATTGATAAAGAGGACTGACTATTTAGTGATTTGGTGCCCATTAGTAGGTTCAGCAAGAATTTTTGAGGGTCAACTTGAAGAAGATACATTAGGATTTGATTTCGGACGAGGACTGAGAGATAACAATCTGCTAATTGTGGACAGAAAAACTAAATCAGTTTGGAATCAACTCTCATGCAAATCGATTGGAGTAGAACTAAGTGGGCAAAGGCTCGAACCTCTTTCCACCATTCAAAGTACTTTGCATTACTTGAGGAAAAATTATCCCTATACCAAACTATTCATCAACAAAGACACCTCTGATGCCGTATTGCCAACAGAGGTCTTCAACAAGCCTTATTATAATACATGGGTTCCAGGAGAACTATACCCTGGCAATGATGACAATCACCTTGTAGACAATTTAGGCCATGGTATTGAGATATTTGATTCATCAATTTATCTACCGTTCAGAGAACTATTTAGTTCAGAACAGCCAGTTTTGTGTCTCTTAGTAAGGAAAAATTAGAAGTTCACTTTGATGAAGATGGCCTTACGGCTTGGGCTCTAAATAGTGAAGGAGAATTAATACCTTCGACAATAGTATATGATTGGGCTTGGCAAAATTTCTTTCCAGAATCTAAAATATTTCATAACTAAACAATGCAATTAGTTATTACAACAAACGACTTTGAAGCCCATGGATTCATACCAAAACACGCTGAATTATCGTCCTATTTAGCCAGATTTGGCCGTATCATATTTGGCATATTATGTGGCTTTTCTGTCTTTTATTTCCTTTATTTCTTTGAAGCTTATAGTATACAGTGAGGATTTTCTTACTCTGATCATTCTCAGTTATTTAGAAGTATCTGTTTTGGGCTCCTTACATTGATCTACATATTTTTTTTAGAAGCTTGGCTCAGGCCTAAAATGAAAATTGCATCTAAGCTCACTCGAGTTTTATGGTATAGTTCCTTAATAATTTTGGTGAATCATCTAACATTCATTCTGTTTGACTACTTCTGGAATTGACAAGAAATGAGTTTAACTGCTTATGGCTTGATTATAAAGGAATATCCTCTGGTGATGGCAATCCCATTAATCATTTAATTGCTGATTATCAAAAACATAAAACCAAGAAGTAGTCTGGATTCAATGATTACCTTCCAGTCTGAAAATGGTAAAAATCAGCTGAGTATTGTATTACAAGATTTCCTACATGCTAACTTCTCAGACTACTATGTTCGAATAGCCGCCTATTTATCAAATAATACACTGAAACAGCATCTCATCAGAAAGCCCCTCAAAACTATAGAACGAGATCTATATACGTTATCAGAAATACAGCGAACTCACAGAACCTATCTAATTAATAAAATTAATATTGACTCTATCAAACAACAAAAAAGGAGATTATCATTGGACATTCGTGGCAATCAAATACCAGTTTCTAAGAAATTCGAGAATCTATTTTGTACCCAGCTAATTTATTCTTCCCTAATGGCAAATATTCACCCCAAAACGAATCTATCCAATTATATTATCAAGGGTTTGATTGAGTTTTGTTTCAAACGATTTGAAATAAAAACTATGAAGCAGCTTTTCTACTTCTTATTATCAATTCAGTTTTTAATAGCTTGTAATTCCTATGAGTCTAAGAGGTCAGGATCCAAGCTGACTGAACGTATGAGGCAAATAGCTGGACTCATAAATCAGTACCATAGCGAAGATAGATTTCATGGAGAAGTAGTTATCTCTCATTTCGGTGAGTTTATATATAAATCATACTTAGGAAGAGCCGCTCGCACTTGGAACATACCCTTTGACAATGATATCAAAATGGACATTGCCTCTTTAAATAAATCTATGATCACCGCACTTATTCTAAAAGCAGAGAAATAAGATTTGCTGAGCTTAGATGATAGGCTGGTTGACTTGCTCGCCAACTACTCCTATCAAGGCAGCTTTCATCCAGATATTAGATTACATAATTTACTGAATCAAAGTTCCGGTATAGGAGACTATAGTGATCTGTCAGTAGAGTTCAAAAAGAATAAGTTTCACGATTTTAAAAGACTTCATTTCACTCATCAAGAATATATTGACTTTATCAGCCAAATCCAGGTACGAGGAGAACCAGGAGATCAATTCGACTATAGCAATTTTGGATATCACTTATTAGGGATTGTTCTCAGTAATATCTATGACCAACCTTTTGATCTAATTCTCAAAACGAAACTGACCGAGCCGCTGGGCCTAAAGAATACAGTTAGCTCCAACCGAAATGACATCACCATCTCCAATCTGGCTAAAGCATAAAACCTTGATTCACAGTCAGGCAGATGGCTTGAGAACAACTATATAGATCTCAGCGTAGGGTATAGGATATTTTCGACTGCATCTGATCTAAATAAATGGGCACAAGTGATGGATAAACCAGCTTGACTATCTGAATCATCACTGGATCTGATGAGACGCAACTACTATACAAATACTGAGCAAAATATCAGTTATGGATATGGATGGGTGGTAATAGAAGAGGATGATCCGAAGATCCATGGTAACTTAGGTACAGATCTACCTTATATCATACACGGTGACAGCACTCAAGGCTATAAATCGATGTTGATAAACATCGATAATAGAAAATATGTAATCAGCTTCCTTAGCAATGTTGGAAATCAAACGAACGAGCTTGAATTAGCTCATAATATTATCAAACTCTTATTAAAATAAACTATGTATTTTAAAGCCTTTTACTCAATGGTGATCTTATTCCTTTCTATACTCTTCTTAACATCTTGTACAGCCCAAGATGAAAAATTCATTGTATTATGGGAGATACAAAAAGTTGTTGTGGGTTCAGAGCAAATGACATCTGTCACCAAATGGACAAGAATAAATCAAAATAGAACCTATGAGTCTGGAAATGACTGGTTACAGAATAGCAGTGGCACATGGTCTTATGACCACAATTCATAAACATTTACCGCTACAGCTTCTTTAGAGATCGCTAATGAATATGGTGGATTTACGATTTCATATCATGGCAATGATATGAATTGGAACAGAAACGAAGAAGGGATGTAAATTAAAGTGACTCTGAGCCCTAAAACTAAGCTACCCATGTCTCCAGCTGACTACCTTAAAGGATTATGGGAGCTCGACAAATCATCAACAGATGATTTACCAAATGATTTACGGTCTGTAAATTATACAAGGATTTCTTTGATTATCAGCTATTTACCTATATGTATAAAACATAATGTTGTATAATTTACGCGTATTTTGTCCTACAATATTCCTACTAAAATTCTAAAATGTACTATTTTAGTAGGACTAATCTGTTATAGTATGGCTTCCCTAAAATTCTATTTAGAAAACCCACGGTGTAAGGATTACGCCTACATAAGGTGTAGGTTAAAGCTAAAGCCTGGGGTGTACCATAGATTTTATATACCAGGTGAAAAGATCCCAGTGGCCTACTGGAATATTAAAGCACAGCGAATAAAGGAAAATCATAGGAACGCTGCCAGTATCAACACATTCTTAGATACAATTGCATACAGGATAGAGAATAAACGTAGGACCGCGCTAATGGATGGTAGCCTATCTATCCATAACATGAAAATATACATAGATGACTTATTAGGTAAAAAGTCTACTGATTTCTGGGGTACACTTGATATGATCATAAAGCAAAAGGAAGCTGTGACTACTTCAAGTGATCGTAATAACAATGGTAAACAGTATAGGAACATCAAAAACAAGCTACAAGCCTATAACAGCAATCTTACCTTTTCAGATATAAACAATGATTTCTACCATAGATGGATTACCTACTTATATGAAGTACATGAAATAAATATTAATACAGCAGATAGATATATTAAGATGGTTAAAACATTTATGCGTGAAGCATCTAAAAGAGGATACCATCAGAATACAGCCTACTTAGATTATAAAGTTAAAACTGTGCCTGCATCATTACCATACTTTAGCCTGGAGGAACTCGATCTGTTATTTAAGTATAGGGCTAAACAGGACAATTTAGAGAATACACGCATAAACCTATTAAAAGGGTGCTATACGGGGCAAAGGTTTAGCGATTGGCATAAAATAACCGCTAATAACATTATAGATATAAACGGGGCACAGTACATCAACATCAGCCAACAAAAAACTAAAAACCAAGTATTACTACCTGCTCATAGTAAGCTTAAATCAATATTACAGATAGACCACCACTCTGTGAGCTTACAAAACTTTAACAAGAACGTTAAAGTACTCTGTAAAGATGCAAAATTAGATAGTCCATTTATAAAGCATACCTATAAGAGTGGTAAGTATAAGCAGATGGTATATAAAAAGCACGAAGTAACCAGTAGTCACATCGGTAGACGTTCCTTTGCTTGTAATAGCATCCTGCAGGGCTTAAATACTGAATTAATAATGAAGGTAGGTGGTTGGAAAGATTACAGTAGCTTTCAGCGATATGTACAGCTAAGTAGTACGGATGGTTTAGAACAGTTTGAGGCTGCTTTTAATTAGTCTCTGTCCATATCTTCAGCTCATGTACATTACTATGTACTAAGCCTGCATCAGATAGTGACTACGTGTGGCTACGTCTCTTAGGCGTCGCTGGCAGAACTTTAGGATAGCAGATTTGATATCGTATACTTCATCCTGTAGTAGGCTATTCCAAACTTTGATAACATTTAGCGTTACACCATAGCCAGTAGGTTTTAACTTTAGATCATTCAGCGTATCTATATGTTCTACAGGCTTCTACCTTCTTATCACATTCCTTAGTTAAGGCATAGTAAGTATTTAGGTATAAGTAGTATTTATGCTTAAAACAGGAGCATTGGCTGTTTTTATGATTTTTGATTTCTACTATATACTCTTTAGAATGCTCTATAACAGATGGTTATATATTTATACGTCTATCAAACTGGTTATGTATTTCCAGGTATGCCTTTTCTACATACTCTTCTTCTTCCAGCTTGATCAGAAATTCATCGTGTAGCCTTTTGAACTTGTTTTTATGAAACTTAGAAGGCTCATATATAGTATGGTATCGATTTAGGAATTTATACATTCTCACAGCGTGACCATATACCCCCTGGGTGCTACTTATTCTGGCGATATCACCAGCTATATATAGGTCCTGCTACATCTGCCCTTCATTACGCAGGGTGTTAAACTGCGATTCCAGTTCATTTAACCTATTGATTAGGTTTTAGCTAAGGTGTAACTCTGTGTAGTTTGGTTGATTAGATCTGATTTGATAACCATCATTAACCCTAAAAATTAACGTGTTCACACATTACTTATTATTATATTAACTTACGACAGTTAATATTTTTCAACTATAACC
>CACLQQ010000049.1 GCA_902609095.1 uncultured Bacteroidota bacterium
ATAATGGCGTAATTATCTATGATGGTCCATCAGCGGGATTATCATTTAGTTTGAACAATGTTGAATATCAGGAGCTTGCACTGTTTGATAATTTAGATTCTGGCGATTATACCCTCTATGTTCAGAACGAAGAAGGATGTATAGAAGAGTTCCCTGTTCAGATTGAAGGAGGACAATGTGGGTCCTAAACTGGATTTTTTAGCTTTGATATGATCAAGATAAACGTCTTTTTGGAAGGCTGACAATGGAAAATTCTCAACTATATCATATAGATAAATTGAGAATCATTATACTGAAATTATAGTTAAAAACATAGAGAGGCAGCTTAGTCTGCCTCTTCTTTATGATCAACAACTACATCAAGAGAGCTTGAGCTGATTTGATCATGAAGTTTTCGATTTGTAGCTATATCTATGGCTTTATAGATAGCGTGTCTCATAGATGATGCATCTGCACGATTTTTTCCGGCTATATCATACGCAGTGCCATGATCAGGCGATGTTCTAATAATATCAAGACCTGCCGTATAGTTTACACCAGTACCTAATGATAGGGCTTTAAACGGAATGAGGCCTTGATCGTGGTACATGGCGAGGATAGCATCGAATTTTTTATATGAACCATTACCAAAAAAACCGTCTGCCGAGAAAGGACCTGCAACCATGATTCCATTTTCCTTCGCAGCAAGAATTGCCGGTGTGATATCAGATTCTTCAGTGGTACCAATTTGACCAGAATCTCCAGCGTGAGGATTAAGACCTAATACTGCTATTATAGGGCGCTCTTTACCAAAGTCAATTTTAAGAGTTTGATCTAAGATTTCTAATTTATCTAATATTACATCAGCGGTAATTTCAGCTGCAACCTCGTCAAGTGGAATATGTGCAGTCACTAAACCCACGGTCAATTGTTCGGAGGTAAGTAACATTAAGCTGTTTCCACTATTAGAGGTATTAGTAATAAATTCCGTATGGCCGAGATATGGGAAGTCTGCCAATTTCATTGCCGCTTTATTAATTGGAGCTGTTACCATGGCATCGATTAGGCCATTATTCAGGTCATTCATAGCCTTGTCTAAGGCTATATAGGCACTCTGACCGGATTCTTCTGTTGCTTCACCAATATTGATATTTACAGCCTCTTGCCAAGCCGAAATTACATTCACTTTACCCTCTTGCGCTTGTTCCGCACGGTCTACGTTCACAAAGTTGAATCTGTTATCTTTAACTATGTTTTTATGGTAACCCAATGTTTTGGATGAGCCATATATAACTGGTGTAAATCTTTTAAGCAAATTCTCTTCGCTCAGTGTTTTTATTATAATTTCTGGTCCTATGCCATTGATATCTCCTACTGTTATGCCGATTCGTAAATTCATATATTCTTTCTAAGTGAACGAAGATAAACATTTGCCACGCTCATGAATTCTTATATTAATAATCTTTCTATACATTACATCCCTTATTTCACGTGATTATCCACTTTTGAAAGTTAAAAAGTCATATGGACAAAACTTCTTGATTAATGAAGGGATAGTCCAAAAAATAGTAGCATCATTCTTAGAGCATAATAATTGCCACAATGTCCTTGAAATAGGACCAGGCAAGGGAGCTCTAACTACTTATTTGACCAAAGAAGATTTAAATCTAAAAGCAGTTGAGGCAGATCGAGATATGGCAGAATATCTGATAGCCCATGATATCCTATCACATGATCAGATCATAAATGAAGATTTTCTTAGGCTCCCTCTTGATAAGATATTTGATCAGCAACAGTTTTCTGTGATAGGGAACTTCCCTTATAATATATCGTCTCAGATTCTTTTCAGGATAAAGAAGTATAGTGATATCGTCCCATTTATGGTAGGTATGTTTCAGAAAGAAGTTGCAGAGCGTATTGTTTCTAAGGAGGGTTCAAAGATCTATGGAATATTAAGTGTACTGATACAATCTATGTATGACGTGAAACTACTCTTCAATGTCAGTCCTGGATCCTTTCGGCCAATTCCTAAGGTTACTTCATCTGTTATCATGATGAAGAAAAAAGAAAACTATGTACTACCCTGTGATGAGAAAGTGCTTACTCAGGTTGTTAAGCTTTCTTTTAATCAACGTCGCAAAATGATGAGGAATTCGTTGAAGTCGATTGTGACTGATGCAGAACTATTCAGTCATGATTATATGACTAAGCGTCCAGAACAAATGCAATTAGAAGACTATTATAATTTGTCAAATCTTATTGAAAATCAGAACAAATGAGTTTAGAAAGTAAAATAATGGGTGATCTTAAGACAGCGATGAAGGCTAAAGATCGGGCAGCCCTAAGAAGTATAAGAGCTATTAAAGCAGCTATTCTCTTAGCTAAAACTGATGGTTCAGGGAAAGAGCTAGATGAAAAAGCAGAAATAAAGATGCTCCAAAAACTAGTTAAGCAAAGACAAGATTCTTTAGATATCTATAAAAAACAAGGAAGGTTGGATTTAGTAGAGGTTGAACAACAAGAGATTGAGGTGATCAGCCGCTATCTACCTAAGCAATTATCTCAAGAGGAATTAATACCGATTATAGAGCAGATAATAAGTCAAACTGGTGCTGTTGGGATGAAAGATATGGGAAAGGTAATGGGAATGGCCAGCGCACAGTTGGCTGGGAAAGCAGACGGGAAAACCTTATCTGGCATAGTTAAACAACTATTGAATAGCTAGTACATGTATAGATCATTGTTCTATTTGACCTTGTTTTTAGCAGGTGCGATTTTATCCTGTAGATCATCCCAAGATATGGTTGTAATTGATGAGCCAGAGGATGATATAGGCATAATTCCAGAGGAGGAATTAATCGAGGAGAGACTATTAGATGAGTTGGAGATCACTGCGCCGAGGAGTTATACTTTACCTAAGTATAATCCTGCAGCTAAGCGTGAGTTTGATCTAAAGCATACCAGTTTAGATTTGAGGTTTGATTGGACTAATGAGCACGTTTTAGGGAGAGCTGATCTTACTTTAAAGCCATATTTCCATCCGAGGCAAATTTTGAATTTAGATGCTAAGGGCTTTGATATTCTCAGTGTTAATGCATATTCAGGAGAAGAATTAGAATACGAATATGATGGAATGCAATTGAGCATAGATTTAGCTGGCACCTATACTCGAGAAGAAGACGTTAGAGTAACCATTGATTATATCGCTAAACCATCTGAAGGACCCGATGGCGGAAGTGCGGCAATAACTTCAGATAAAGGATTATTTTTTATTAATCCTCGAGGTGAAGAACCTAACAAACCTCAACAGATTTGGACTCAGGGTGAGACGGAGCATAATTCTAATTGGTTTCCGACTATTGATAAACCAAATGAAAATAGTACTCAAGAAGTTAAGCTAACGGTATTAGATAAGTATGAGACCTTATCTAACGGATTACTTATAAAATCTACTAATCATTCTGATGGAAAGAGAACGGATCATTGGAAAATGGATGATCCTCATGCGCCATATCTATTTATGATTGCAGTAGGTGAATTTGCAGTCGTGAAGGAGGAGTGGAATGGCATTGAACTAAGCTATATGGTTGAAAAAGAATATGAACCATACGCAAAGGAGATTTTTGCTCATACACCTGAGATGCTCACATTTTTTTCCGAAATCTTGGATTATCCATATCCATGGGATAAGTATAGTCAGATAATAGCGAGAGATTATGTCTCTGGAGCCATGGAGAATACGACTGCAGTAATATTCGGAGACTTCATCCAGAAAACAGATCGTGAATTAATTGAAAATAACAATGATTATATTGTTGCCCATGAGATGATTCACCACTGGTTTGGGGATTTAGTTACCTGTGAGAGTTGGTCCAACTTAACTTTAAATGAAGGATTTGCCAATTATAGCGAGTATTTATGGGAGGAGTATAAGTATGGATTAGATGAGGCTGGTTTTTTGAGAAAGAAAGAAAGGGAAGGTTACTTAAATTCAACGATTCAAACTGGGGTTCATCCTCTTATTCATTTTGGATATGATGATAAAGAGCAGATGTTTGACGGACATTCTTATAATAAGGGGGGCATGATCGTCCATATGCTTCGACATTATTTAGGTGATGAGGCCTTCTATGCGTCGTTAAATAAGTATCTCGTTGATAATGCATATACTTCTGTAGAGGCAGATGAACTTAGAATCGCATTTGAAGATGTGTCTGGCGAAGACCTTAATTGGTTTTTTGATCAATGGTTTTTTGAGGCAGGGCATCCAGATTTGACAATTGCTACAGAGTATGATGGAGAGTCTGAGGAGTTAACTATTGATATCACACAGGTACAGAGCCCGGAAATAAGTACTCCAATATTTCAATTACCAGTGACTATTAGTATATATGATCTTGCAGGTCAGGAGTCTCGATTCGATGTTTGGTTGAATCAGAGGAAACAAGTCATTAGACTTCCTTATTCAACCGAACCGGGCTTAGTGATTTTTGATACAGACGACATATTGCTATATACCAAATCTGAAGAGAAAACTTCAGAGGAATATATGAGACAATATCAATGGTCTCAAACCTATATACATCGATATGAAGCAATAGATAAGTTGAAAGGGGCTAATAAAACCGACGAAATTTTGACCTTGGCCCTTAATGATGCTCAGCATTCAATCAGATTATTAGCATTATCAGGATTAGAGATTGGTGATAATAACATTGGAACTATAGCAAAAATGATAATTGAAGATCCTCACTCAGAGGTTAGGGCGGCAGCTATCAACAAATTATCAGAATCGGGTATGGTGGATTTACAACCTGTGATAGAAGGAGTCTTTGAGAATGAAAAATCATATCTTGTAATCGGTGCAGCCTTAGGAGCTTTAGCACAGCTAGACCTGACTTCAGCCATTGCTAAGTCTAAGAACTTGATGGATGAACCTACGGACCAATTAGTTCCTTCGATTGCTTCAATCTTGGCTCAAACGGGAGATGCACAATACCTTTCCTATTTTGAAGATAGGTTGACAACTGTCAGTGTCTATCAGGTATTTGATTTTTATGCAGCATATTTTAATTTGCTCAAAGATCAATCTGCAGAAGATATAAAAAGAGCAGCTGATACGCTCTCCACTATATCTAAGGATCCCCAGGCAGGTTTATTCTACAAAGCTTTGTCTTCTGACGTGATTAATAATCTAAGCTATTACTACTCTCAAGTAAATCAAGAACTGTCGGACAGAATGAAAGCCCATATTGACGAGATCATAGAAATCGAAACCAACGAAATCTTACTGCAACGGTACGCGAGTTATTAATAAGTCATAAACGAAACCCACAGTTTTTGGTATTTTGTCTTAGATAAACATGTTATCTGAGCTAATCATATATGGCAAACGTAGTGGACCTGGATGGATTCAGGCTGCAGTGACCTTAGGAGGAGGCTCTCTTGTTAGCTCGCTTTATCTTGGGGTTATCGGAGGTTATGAGTATTTATGGTTACAACCCCTGGCAATGCTCTGTGGAGTGACCATGCTCACGGCTATTTCCTATGTTACCCTTAGTAAACCCGATTATGAGGATAGACCATTTAGGTTGATTCAGCGATCAGTTTCTCCAACTTTAGCATGGGGCTGGTTGCTATCTACCGTAGTTGCCAACGTGGTTTTCTGTTCCTCTCAGTTTGCATTAGCCACGGATACGATCCAAACCAATTTAAATCTAAATATCAATTCGTTCCTGATAACAATTTTAATATTCATAGTTGTTTTTGGTTTGACTCTATTATCTCAGAATTATCAGAAATGGTCTCATTTAATAGATAGGATCTTAAAAGCTTTAGTTGCTATAATCGTATCGTCTTTCATTGTTGTAACAGTACTGTCAGTATCTAAAAGTGAGGTCTCCCTGCAAACTATATTAATGGGATTACTTCCCGACTTTACTATGCTATTTCGTCCGGTAGACACATTTATTCCATTTCTTGAGAATTGTGGTCCAGATCAGGCTTATTGGAGTGACTATGTAGTGTCTAATCAAAGAAATATTCTTATCGGAGCATTTGGAACCGCAGTAGGAATTAACATGACATTTCTATTGCCCTATACGCTCTTAGCAAAAGGTTGGAATAGAAAAGAAAGAGAATTGGCTTGTTTTGATCTGGTTTTTGGCTTGTTTATTCCTTTTGTTTTAGCTACAACTTGTTTAATTATAGTTGCAGCGACTCAATATCATGCTCAGCCTGATAGATCTGTAAATGAATCGGCATATGTCAATATATTGGATCAGAAGCTAAGTTATGACCATGAAGAGTTCAAGAATCGGAGTATCCAATCAGTTGATGAACTCAGAGAAAATGCCAAGCTGCATGATAAGCAAATGAGTATTCTATTAGCCAAAAGGAATACACATGATTTGGCTTCTACACTCCAACCCTTATTAGGGGGTTGGGCTATATTAATATTTGGATTGGGCGTATTGGCAATGGCTATCAGTACCATTCTCGTTCATATGATGATGAATGGCTATGCCATCAGTGAAGCTATGGGCAATCCAAAAAGCAAAAGGCTATATATCTATGGAGCTGTCATACCTGCATTGCTGGGAATGTTTTCTCCCTTTTTATGGCGAGGTAGTATTAAGACTGCTTTAGTAATTCCGGCATCAGTAATAGCCACGATATTTTTACCTATTGCCTATATCGCGTTCATGATATTGATCAACAATAAAAAAATCATGGCTGATGATCTTCCAAAGAATAGAGTGCTAATCAATATGCTGATGTTATTAGCTGGCGGGGTGGCACTTTTGGCCTCATTCTGGGCGATATATGGGAAGATGATGAGTCAGTTGTATTATGAGAAGCTTATTGCCGTTTTAGGGTTGATTTTGTATATAGCAGTTATTGGTATGGGAATTAAAAACATGGTGAGCAGTGAGAAATCATAAGGTCTATGGAGTTGGAATAGTAGGAGCAGGTATGATTGCTCATTTTCATGCGGCAGCCTTAGGTGAGATAGATGATGTATCGCTTAAAGCAGTCTATACATCGAGAGTAAAAAGTAGGGATGCTTTCGTCAAGAAATGGCCATGTGAGGCATATGCCACGCTCGACGAATTATTGGATAGTGATGATGTCGATTTAATCTTAATAGCCACACCATCCGGTACTCACGGGGAGATTACTAAAAAAGCCGCGCAGTATGGTGTTCATGTGTTATGTGAAAAACCTCTTGAGATAACTACGGGTAGAATAGATGAGATGATCGCAGTTTGTAAGAAGCATCAAGTATTGTTAGGAGGTATCTTTAATAGGAGATTTAATCCTGCAGTTGAACAATTAAAATTAGCGGTTGATCAAAGTCGATTTGGTCAATTAACGATTTGTGATGCACAAATTAAGTGGTACAGAACGCAAGAATATTTTAATTCTGGCGGATGGCGAGGAACTTGGGCTTTAGATGGGGGCGGAGCACTTATGAACCAAGCAATACATACAATAGATCAACTGATTTATTTGGCTGGACCTATCATACGTATATCAGCAATTACTAAAATAATAACACACGAGGATATTGAGGTTGAGGACAATGCAGTTGCAATGTTAGAGTTCGAGTCTGGTGGAATTGGTACTATACAAGCTTCGACATCATGTTGGTCACTAGATGGGCATGCCGCTCAGATAAATTTAGCTGGAACAAGAGGGAGTGTATTTATGCACGACGAACGGTTCTCTTTATGGCAGTTTGATCATGATCATTCTCAAGATTCTTATGTCAAGGCAGAACTAATGCTGGATAACAAAAAAGCATTAGGAGCCAACAAACCGAGCGCAATTGATGCAAAAGGACATATTGCTAATATTAAAGACTTCGTTAATGCCTTAAACGGGAATACCCCACTCAGTATAGATGGTAAAGAAGCACGAAAGGCTGTACAAGTTATAGAGGCTATATATACAAGTGTTGAGAGGGGAGGTCGGTGGATAGAAATTACTTTGTAGATATGAAGTTGACAGGATTTACAGATGAAGCATCTGCTGATATAGAGCAACAGATCAAAATAACAAAGCAACTTGGTTGGTCATATTTCTCAGCTCGGACTGTAGGTTCATCAAACATACATGACATTAGTCAAGATGAGTTCGAACGTGTCTATGAATTATTATTGCAAAATGAGTTACAGGTTGCAGAGTTTGGGACATTAATAGGTAATTGGTCTAAGAAGATTACAGATGACTTTAGAACAACTCAAAATGAAGTAGAACGGTGTATCCCAAGAATGAAAAAGCTTGATGTGCAAATAGCACGAATTATGTCATATGCTCAGGAACCTTGGGGAGAGAACCAGTATGAGGGGGAGAGATTTAGGCGGTTAAGATGGATTGTAGAACGGTTTTTAGAAGCTGATCTTATTCCAGCCCATGAGAACTGCATGAATTGGGGAGGTTTTTCGGCAGATCATACTTTGAAGATGTTAGAAGAGGTTCCAGGATTGCAATTAATATTTGACACAGGCAACCCTATTTTTCAGAAGGATCGATCAAAGAGTGAACCAGGCTCGTGGCAGAATTCTTATGAATTCTATAAGAAGATTAAGCACGCCATAGCTCATATACATGTTAAGGATGCTTATATCAATGATCAAGACGATGTAGAGTATGTGTTTCCAGGAGAGGGCAAGGGATATATCTCTGAGATTCTAAGCGATTTGCATGATCAAGATTATGATGGTTTCTTAGCAATAGAACCACACATGGGGAAGGTATTTCATGAGGATTTTGATTCTACTGATGCGGAGAGTGAATATCAGATATACAAAGTTTATGCTGAGAGATTTGAGTCATTAGTTCATAAGATTAATGGAAAATAAACATGCCATTATTTGTACGGCCTATCCCAGAGCAGCATTAATAGGTAATCCTTCTGATGGATATAACGGAAAGACTATTGCTTTTGTATTTTCCAATTATAAAGCTCAAGCTTCAATAACTGGTGATAGCAAGATTTCTTTCATTGGAAGTCCACAAGATTCAGATGCTTATTCGTCCTTGGAAAGTTTTGATTTTCATGTTAATAGACATGGGTACTACGGTGGCATACGGCTGCTGAAGGCAACGTTAAGAGTATTCTTGAAGTATTGTCGAGAACGTAATGAACAGTTGAAGTCGGAAGGATTTAAAATGTCATATGAATCGAATATACCTATTCGACTGGGCTTAGCAGGCTCTAGTGCTATTATAACTGCTGTTTTGAAAGCCTTATGTTCATTTTATGAAGTATCTATTCCTATGGAGACCATGCCCAATCTGGTACTGTCAGTAGAAAAGAATGAACTGCAGATAATGGGAGGATTACAAGATAGAGTGGTACAAGTGTATAGCAGACCTGTTATGATGTCTTTTGAAAAGGCACATATGGATCAATACGGTTATGGAATATATGAACCGATAGAGGCAGGATTAATAAGCAATACATTTATTGCCTATGATCAGTCTGGAGCTGAAGGCTCTGAAATCGTTCACAATAATCTAAAGGAGAGGTTCGCTTCTGGAGATCCGATGGTAATTGAGGTTATGCAGCAATTTGTTAAGCTTACTGATGATTTTATCACGGCACTAAGAACGAAAAATATAAAAGCGGCCAAACAATGTATCAATGATAATTTTGATTTACGTAGATCTATTTGTGCTATAGCTTCTAAGCAAGAGAATTTAGTAGAATTGATAAGATTATCGGGGGCGTCTGCAAAGTTTACAGGTTCGGGAGGAGCTGTAATTGGGATGTATGAATCTGAAGAAGAGCTCTCCAGGTTAAGGACTAAAATAAGTAATACTGGCACACAATTGATCATCCCAACTATTGTAAATGAATAAAAGCATAACTAAAGCAGTATTACCTGCAGCGGGACTTGGTACCAGAATGTTTCCAGCAACTGTTAGTGTGGCTAAGGAAATGTTACCATATGGATCGAAACCTATTATTGAACATATAGTTAGAGATGCCGTAGAGTCGGGGATTGAACAAATACTTATTGTAATTAACAAGTGTAAGGAAGATATAATAAGTCACTTTAAGCCGAATGAGTTTCAGGAGAATGAGTTATTAAAAAAAAACAAGCTAAATGAATTAGCATTGGTGAGAGAACTTCAGAACATGTGTCAGATCGAATTTGTGTATCAAGACCCGTTGGTAGGATTGGGTGATGCGATTGCTATGGCTCGAAATTTTACGGGGAACGACGCTTTTGCTGTATTGCTAGGAGACAATGTCTTAATTAGTCATACAGAAAGAACGATTTTAAGTTCTATGATTGATGTTTTTAATCAGTATCAGAAATCCGTTGTTGCTGTGCAGAGCATAGACCCGCAAGAAGTATATCGATATGGTATAATGGTCGGAACTCAATTGGAAAAAAGAATATATCAAGTTGTTGAATGGGTTGAGAAACCTGAGATAAGTAAAGCTCCGTCAAATATTGCTGTTGCTGGTCAATATATTTTTACCCCAGAAATATATGATGCTTTAGAAAAGACTGAGGCGGGAATAAATGGAGAACTACAGATAACGGACGCTATGGATTTGATTGCTCGGGAATCAACTTGTTATAGTTATTTAATAGAGGGAGAAAGGAAAGACTTAGGAAATTATAAGTCGTATCTACAGGCCAATATTGAGTATGGACTGAAAGATCCGAAACATGGTTCTGACTTAAAAGATTGGCTATGGAAGAAATTGAAAGAGGATAATCTACACTCGTAGTTCATGCTCTTTCAATAGTCATTATCGTTTGAAGAACTTCTATAAAAGGTTTATGCCTAATGAGGTAGCCTCATTTGTAAGATTTCCATCACCATCTTTATTGAGTAATCAAGTGATTAAGCTTGGGTTAGAGGCTCTTTGATTCGCTTGTCCGACAGCTCTTGCAAGAATACTTGATAGGTCAGAGTTACTGGCTCCAGCAGTTCTTTTTTGTTTGCCTAACATACCTAATATGATTGGAGTTAATTTTACCAATAGACTTGAAGATTGACTTTGATTTGAGCCGCTCATTTTGGATAGTGCATCTATGGCTCCACCTTGTTTAGCACCTAATAGATGTACTAATATGCCAGCACCATTGGCAGCTCGAGTATTATGTGCAGGAGCATTTCCTTGAACAAAGCCCATTAAATCATTTAGTACCCTGCCATCATGACATCTGTCCAAAGCAGCACCGAGAGCTGAAGCTCCTTAAGTATTAAAGGTGTTTTTAGCTAACGGATTCATTAGTATTGCCATTCCATTGGAAACAGCAGAAGAAGTTTGTTACTGTTCAACACTAAGTTGGTTCGTAAGAGCTCATATGATGTTGTCTGACATCTGTGATTGAAGCAGGTCAAAAATATTTGCCATGTATTGAATATAATTTATGAGTAAAATTTAAATAGTTGTGGTATAGTATTTGATGATATCTCTGTTCAGTTATCATCATAATTATGATAAAAATTCTAAAATACGCAATCATTATTTTATTGATATCATATCAGTTAGCTAATGCTAACAATACAGAGGTTACTCAAAATTATATTGTTCAGTACGGTCATATTGCCATCGATGAAATGAGTCGTGTCGGGATTCCAGCTAGCATCAAGATGGCTCAAGCGATTCTTGAGTCTAATAGTGGAAGAAGTACATTGGCTATACAGTCTAACAATCATTTTGGAATAAAGTGTGGAAAGAATTGGAAAGGAGGGGAGGTATATCGCGAAGATGATGACTATCATCATGGCTTATTGGTCAGGAGTTGCTTTAGAGCATATGATGATCCTACGGAATCATTTTACGCTCACTCAGAATTCATCGCTAACCCGTACTCTAAGCGTTATAAGTTTCTTTTTGCACTAGATTCATATGATTATAAAGCCTGGGCAAGGGGGTTAAAAAAAGCCGGGTATGCGACGGATCCTAAGTATCCATCAAAGCTCATAGCTATCATTGAAACTTATCGATTGTATGAACTGGATATGGGTATCTATCCTGAGCAGAACGAAATTGCACAGCTCAAAAAGAATTCTGAAGTGCATATAATCAATGATTATGTTATTAAAGAGTCGTTGTCGGATCAAGAAGTTATGTTCGCACAGTCTGATAAGAAAACAGAGAGCAAGAGAGCAGGTAAATCTACAAATAGGGTTATGATTTCGAAAGGTTTTTATTCAGTCAGGCCTGATGATTCTATGGCTTCTATAGCAAGTAGATATAGTATTTCACCTAAAAAATTATATGTACAAAATCGAATGCCCTTTGGGTCAGAGCCAAAATCAGGTGAAAAATTGGCTTTGGACCATTATATCCATGTCAAACAGACTCCAGATTACTATTCTTCTCATTCAGAAGACAAGGCAGATACATATCTCTGGAGTGAAACAATTTCATTAGCATTGAATTACTAAATGAGTTTTACTCACTTACTAATGAGGCTTTGAGATATTCTCTATTCATTAGAGCAATGTTTTCAGTAGAGATCTCCTTAGGACATTCTACTTCACATGCTCCTATATTTGAGCAGAAACCAAACCCTTCTTTATCCATTTGGGCGACCATACCTCTAACTCTTTTAGTCTGCTCAACTTGACCTTGAGGTAGATGACTCAGGTGAGATATTTTAGCAGAGGTAAATAACATAGCAGAACCATTAGGACAAGCTGCAGCACAAGCACCACAACCTATACAAGCCGCAGCACCAAATGCTTTAAGTGCTGTATTTTTTTCAATAGGAATAGAGTTACCATCAGGCGCCTGACCTGTATTGACAGATATATAACCACCAGCCTGGATGATCCTATCGTAGGCAGATCTATCTACAACTAAGTCCTTCATTATTGGGAAGGCGTTGACTCTATATGGCTCAATTACGATTGTATCACCGTCTTTGAATTGTCTCATGTGGAGTTGACATGTTGTAGTTCCTTTTTGCGGTCCATGCGGCTGGCCATTAATCACCATACTACAAGTACCGCAGATTCCTTCTCGACAGTCATGTTCGAAGGCAATGGGGTCTTTTTTTTCAGATATGAGCTGTTCATTGAGGACATCAAGCATCTCCAAAAATGACATATGCTCAGTAGCCTCTACAGTGTGTTGTTCAAAAGAACCTTTAGTTTGATTGTTCTTTTGTCTCCAGACTTTGAGTTTGAGTTTCATATCTGATATTTTATTTGTTCTTATTTATAGCTCCTTGTCTTGAGCTCAACGTTATCAAATTTTAAATCTTCCTTATGAAGTACATGATTACCATCATCGCTCCAACTCCATGCCGCGACATAGGCATAATCTTTATCATTCCTTTTTGCTTCGCCTTCTTCAGTTGCATATTCTTCTCTGAAGTGGCCTCCGCAAGATTCATTACGATTGAGCGCATCAACCATCATAACTTCTCCTAGTTCTAAAAAATCAGCCACTCTTACAGCTTTCTCTAATTCAGGATTGAATTCATTGGCATCGCCAGGCACGAAAACGTCTTTATAGAACTCTTCTCTGAGTTCTTTGATGAGCTTTCTGCCTTTCTCAAGACCTTCTGCATTACGTGACATACCACAGTAATCCCAAACTAACTTGCCTAACCTTCGATGGAATGATTCCACGGACTGATTACCCTTGATATAAATTAGTTTATCTAACAAACCTTTTACATTCTTTTCTGCTACATCAAAAGCCTCTTGATTAGGATCGATTGGTGCGGTTCTAATTTCATTTGATAGAAACTGTCCTATTGTATAAGGAATTACAAAGTAACCATCTGCTAAACCCTGCATCAACGCAGATGCTCCTAATCTATTTGCACCGTGATCAGAGAAATTAGATTCGCCTAATGCAAATAAACCTGGAACATTGGTTTCAAGATTATAGTCCACCCATAAACCACCCATAGTATAATGTACCGCTGGGTATATTTTCATCGGCATTTTATAAGGATTTTCGCCAGTGATTTTTTCATACATCTGGAATAGATTACCATATTTCTGAGCTACGACTGCTTCACCTAATTCTGTAATTTTGCTATCAGATGGATTTGGTATTCCTCTCGAGATAGCTTCTCCTTTACCATAACGTTCAATAGCTGAGGCAAAATCTAAGTACACTGCCAATCCCGTTGGAGCAACACCTTTACCTTCATCACAAGCTATTTTAGCAGCCCTAGAGGCAACATCCCGTGGAACTAAGTTTCCGAATGCTGGGTATCTTCTTTCTAAGTAATAATCGCGATTAGCTTCAGGTATATCTAAAGCTGTCTTCCTCCTTTCTCTAATGGCTTCTGCATCTTCTACAGAGTTCGGAACCCAAACTCGACCATCATTCCTTAGTGACTCTGACATTAGCGTCAACTTAGATTGATATTCTCCTGATACTGGTATACATGTAGGGTGAATCTGCGTATAGCAAGGATTTGCCATTAATGCTCCTCGTTTTACCGCTTTCCATGCTGCAGTAACATTAGAACACATGGCGTTAGTAGATAAGTAAAATACATTTCCATAACCACCTGTAGCTAAAACAACACAGTGCCCTGCAAATCTCTCAATCTCTCCAGTCTTGTTATTTCGAGCTATAATTCCTCTTGCCTTGCCGTCAATCTTTACTACATCAAGCATTTCATGCCTATTATACATGGTAACGGCCCCTTTTGATATTTGACGACTCAATGCTTGATAAGCTCCGATCAATAACTGTTGTCCAGTTTGTCCTTTAGCATAAAAGGTTCTAGAAACCTGCACACCACCAAACGATCTATTCGCTAATAAACCTCCATACTCCCTTGCAAATGGTACGCCTTGAGCTACACATTGATCGATGATGTCGACACTTACTTCAGCAAGGCGATGAACGTTAGCCTCTCTTGAGCGGTAATCTCCTCCTTTGATGGTATCATAAAATAATCTGTAGACACTATCACCATCATTTTGATAATTCTTGGCAGCATTTATTCCTCCTTGAGCTGCTATACTGTGGGCTCGACGTGGACTGTCGTGAAATGAAAAACATTTCACTTTGTATCCTAATTCTCCTAATGTTGCAGCGGCAGATGCCCCAGCTAAGCCGGTACCTACTACAATGACCTCTATGCGACGCTTGTTATTAGGTGCTACCAAGTTCATTGTGGAACGGTAATTAACCCACTTGGTAGCTAATTCTCCATCTGATACTTTATTATCTAAATGCATGTTAAACTTAAGATTGAGTGAAGAAGATATATAACGGTAAAATAGCAAACCCCAAGGGTATTATTATGGCATATGCCTTGCCTAAGACACTAATTAGTGGGGTATATTTTTTGTGCCTCAAACCTAAAGTTTGAAAGGCACTGGCAAATCCATGCCATAAATGAAAAGCTAATACGGCTAATCCAACAATATATAATGCCATCCATAAAGGTTGCGACATAACAGAGACAACTTTTGTATAAGCGTCTATCATTTCGACACCATCATAGGATACTAGAGGTAATTCACTTCCAAACTTGAATTGAAACCAAAAATGTCCCATATGCATGAATAAGAAAGCAAATATTAATGTTCCTAGTAAAGCCATATTTCCTGAAGCCCAGGAGCTTTTATTATTAGCTGAAACAGCATATTTAGAACCTTTAGCTTTCTTATTCTTAAGTGCTAAAAGTATACCAAGGATAGCATGAGATAGAATGAATATATAGTTCCCTTTAGCTATTATTTGAATCAACGGATTATGGCTCATGAAGTCCGTGTATATGTTGAAAGCCTCGCCACCGTCATCTGACAATAGTTGGAGGTTTCCTGTAAGATGAACTATGAGAAATAGTATAAGAAAGAGCCCAGTCAATGACATAATTAATTTCTGACCTATGCTCGATGTGAACAAGTTGGAAAGCCATTTCATATCCAATCACAAATTGAGTTCGGCAAAACTAAAGATTAAAAGTTTAGAGATTGAACAAGTTGATTCTCAAAATCTATTTAGACCTGATCTATTTTGATTAAGTTCTTTTCATGTAGAGCCAATAAAAAGCCATTCTAACTTGCTCATCATAAAAATTAAAAGTATAGAATTAATGAGGGGACTACCTTTGTCCTAGATATAAATAGTGTGATGACAAGAAGTCAAAGTTTTAGTGCATTCTTAGAGTACTTTTCAGAGGAGAAATTACCAATTACATTAACTGAAGAAAACGTGACTTATTTTTCAAATCGCAATCCCCCGATTCCTCAAGAGCTGATACGGAGATTCATAGCTCAGAATACCACTGAAGATGATGAATATACAGAGTACATAGCCTGTTGTAAGATCCCTAAGACTGACAAGATTCATGCTTTAATATATTGGAAAGTTGGTCTGCTCTCTTATGAGTACGTATTAGTTACCTATAATAAGAATGGAGTAATTATAGACCGTAAAGTCGTCGCCGGAACTAAGTTGGACGGAAATCGCATTATACATTCGGTAGCCACGATCGATGAGAACTGGATTGTTAATGTTGTTGTAGGACAACAAAAAGAGTCAGAAAAATTATATGATCCTGCAGGAAGTAAGAATGTGTCATTAGAGTTAATGGCAAATGGAGAAATAACTTTCACATTAGACCAATAGGATGGCCAAAAATAAAAAGTCAAAGCCTTATCAAAATTCAAGGAAATTACCACAACGGTTTCTGCAACAAGCAATACTTAAACTCTTTAGAAAGAAAAACACAAAGTATTACAGCCCAAAAACTATTGTCCAAAAATTAGGAGTCAAAAATTCTATAGATTCTGCCGAGTCGGCATTAACAAGTTTGCTTAAAAAAGATATGATCCTTATGGACAATTCCGGGAGATATGGGATTAATCCAGAGATTAAAAGGAGACCTGATTTAAAAACTAAGAACCTTTATAATGGTCGAATTGATATAATTTCTAATGGGGCTGGCTTTGTAATCGTAGAGGGTTTAGATCAAGATGTTTACATTCCAAAACGCTACGTATCAGGGGCACTTCATGGTGATAATGTAAGGATAGAAGCATCAAAATATCATGCTGACAGAAGGCCAGAGGGAAAAGTTGTAAATATTATTAAGCGTAATCGAAGCTCGTTTATTGGATTATTTAGGGAGCAAAAGCGTTACGCTTACGTTTACGTGGATGACGGTAAGGTAAAGTTAGAGGTAAAAGTATTCCCAAAGTATTATGAATCTGCTGAAGATGGAGCAGCTGTTGTAGTTGAAGTATATGATTTTGGAGAGGATAAGCACAATCAGGTCTTAGGAAAAATTAAGGCTACTATTAATCAATATGATCGGAATGATTATGAAATGAATGCCATTCTTCTTGCAAATGGTTTTGATATTGAGTTTCCTGATGACGTCATCAATGAGGCAAATCAACTTAATGAAGACATAACACAACAGGATATTGATGAGAGAAAAGATCTAAGAGAATTGGATGTATTTACGATAGATCCAGCAGATGCTAAAGACTTTGATGATGCATTGTCTTATGTCATTAATGATAAAGGAGACATAGAAATTGGTGTCCATATTGCGGACGTAACTCATTTTGTCAAAGCTGGGAGTATTTTAGATAAGGAAGCATATAGCAGATCGACATCTGTTTATCTTGTGGATCGAGTATGCCCTATGTTGCCAGAGCGCATTTCTAACGAGCTATGTTCTCTTAGACCGAATGAAGATAAATTTGCCTTCACAGCCATATTCACACTTGACCAAGAATATAAAATAAAACATCAGTGGTTTGGTAAGACATTAATTCATAGTAAGCGACGATTCACTTACAAAGAAGCACAAGAAGTAATCGATTCTGGCACAGGTGATTATGCTGAAGAATTAAGAGCGATGAATAAAATCGCTAAGCATTGTAAAAAATTGAGATTTCAGAATGGTTCAATTGACTTTGAAAGTGATGAAGTACGATTTTTGCTGGATCAGAACATGAAGCCAGTGTCTGTTAAAAAGAAGGTTCGGGGAGACTCCCACAAATTAGTTGAGGAGTTCATGTTGTTGGCAAATCGTAGGACGGCTAAGTATGTTGCTAAAAAGAGTAGGAATCGGATTCCGAACGTCTATAGAATACATGATACTCCAGACCCAGAGCGATTAGCGACTTTGGCCTCATTGGCGCTGGAGTTTGGTATAAGGCTTAATGTTGATACACCAAATAATATTTCTCAATCTCTTAATTATCTGACACAGAACATTGAGAATGAAGGGTTAAAAGGCATCCTAAGGCCTATGGCGATTAGAAGTATGGCCAAAGCGGTATATAGCACCGACAATATTGGTCACTATGGGCTTGGTTTCCAATATTATACTCACTTTACATCCCCCATACGGAGATATTCTGATGTTTTAGTCCATCGTATTCTATTCAGAAATTTGGAAGGGGAGTATAGGATTAAGTCGTCAGAATTAGAAGAGCAGTGTTTGCACATATCTGAACAGGAGCGGAGTGCAACAAATGCTGAGCGTGAGTCTGTAAAGTATAAACAAGTAGAATATTTGAGTCAGTTAATAGGAAAAGAGCTTCAAGGCTCGATAAGAAATATAATATACAAAGGAATGTTTGTCGAACTGATGGAAAGTCAAGCAGACGGCTTTATCAGATTTGATGATTTCGATGAACCATTTGATATTGACAGCAGCCAGATTAAAGCCAAAGGGAAGAGATCTGGAATGGTCTTAATTATTGGGGATTCGGTGCTGATTAAGGTATTGTCAGCTGATCTTGATAAAAAGCAAGTCGAGTTTTCTTTTGTCTCAAAGTTAGATGGTTGATTACCTCAAATCACATGTACTAAAAAAACGTATTTTTGCAAATCTGTTTAGAAAACGTACCTATGAGTAAGAAAAGAGTACTATTTGTCACTCAAGAAATGAAGCCTTACACTACGGCTGGAGAAATTTCTGAAATTCTGAATCAATTAGCTCCATATGCTTACAACAAAGGATATGAAGTAAGAGTGTTGATGCCAAAGTATGGTTTAATCAATGAAAGAAGACACAGATTGCATGAGGTAGTTCGATTGTCAGGAATGAATATAATTGTAGACGATGACGATTTTCCATTAATTATAAAGGTTGCTTCGTTACCTGGCTCAAGGATGCAAGTTTACTTTTTGGATAATGAAGAGTTTTTCAAAAGAAAGCAAATATTCCATGATGCGGATGAACAACCTTTTAAGGACAATGCCGATAGGATGGTTTTCTTCTGTAAAGGTGTAATGGAAACGGTTAAGAAATTTGGCTGGGCCCCAGACATTATCCATTGCCATGGTTGGATGACAAGTTTAGTACCACTTTACCTAAATAAAATCTATCGAAACGATCCGATTTTTGAAAAGGCTAAGTTGATCTACAGTGCTTATGATGACTCGTTAGCACATACTTTTGATAGAGACTTCTTTGATAAAGCCACTATCAACAATTTGAAAAACGAAGATCTTGATGCTTTTAAAAATGGTGATGAGATTGTTCTCCATGAGGGAGCGATAAAGTATGCTGATGCGTTGATATCAGGACAAATTGATTTAAACGATACTCTGAAAGAGTTGATTGACAATTCAGATAAACCCAATTTGGTATTAGAGTCTGAAGAGTATTTAGCTCAGTATTTAGAGTTTTACAAATCATTATTAGAAGAAGAAACCGAATCATAATTGAGGTTAGCTTTTGTATTTTTCTCAGGATTGATATTGGGATTAATTTGGTCGTCTTGTAGCGAATCGACTCCAGTAGGTTCTGGCTTATTAGAAGATCAAGATTTGGAAGTTGTTTTTGAAGAAGATTTCGACTTGATTGCTAATACAGTAATTACTGAACCCACGATAACATTTACATCACTCAATAATGATATTGAAACCCATTTAGTTGGCCAACTAAATGATCCTGTTTTTGGATTATCTGAAGCTTCATTTTATGTACAGTTTAGATATTTCAATTCAGTATTGCCTGATTATACTAATGCAACTGCTGATTCAGCAGTACTGATGATGGAAATCGATACTACTTTATTTTACGGTAAGTCTATTAGTGAATTAGACTTTGAGGTATTCAGGTTAAGGGATAACATCATTGATTTAGATACAATCAATAGTGATGCAGTATTTGCCGTTGATCCTCAACCAATAGGTGCGCTTAACGGTTATAGGCCGAGCACAAGAAGACATTTTGTATTCTATGAACCAGCGTTAAGAGATACACTTGTCGTAAATAATGTGGTTAGAATCCCTTTAGATTTGTCTTTCGCTCAAGAAATAGTCGATGCACCCATCAATGATGATACTGCTGCTGATGATTTGGTGGCGCAGTTTAATGGGTTTTATGTTCGTGCTACAACAGATGAATCTGTCATAATGGGTTTCAACTTATCTGGAACCTCTAATAATAGTGTCTTCTCACTTTATTATACCCCAACTGATACTACCCCAACGGCCTTTAACTATTTGGTTGGATTTGATAGGCCTGTTCGGTTTAATCATGATTATACTGGAACAGACATTCCTGATTTAATCAACCAACAGGCGACGGGTAATGATCTTCTTTACCTTCAAGGAATGAATGGTGTAGATATTGAAATAGATATCTCTGATATACAAAAAGTTAATGATAATATATTGCTGAATCACGCTGAGTTAGAGGTGACTGTAGCTGTTGAGGTTTTAGGAGATACATCCTTATATCCACCAAGTCCAGATTTAGGAATATATAAAAGAGATGCAAACGGTTTATTAATTCCAGTTGATGATCTTGAAATTGCTGATAGAACTGGAGGTAGAGAAATTCTCTTTGATGGTGGTTTAGAGGAGGGAATACAGCTTACTTACAGTCTAAACTTTTCAGCCCATATTAAGGATGTATTAGATGGTGATGAGAATAATACTATCTATTTATCTGTTTTTAACAAGGGAAATGATCCAACAAGATCAATAGTCTATGGGCCACAGCATGACACTTTTCCTATGAAACTGAAGTTGACTTACACTAAATTATAGTTCATTTATGTGCGGTATAGTAGCTTATGTTGGAAAGAGAAATTCCTCACCAATATTAGTCGATGGCCTCAACGGGTTAGAGTATAGAGGTTATGATAGTTCTGGTATTATGGTAACCAACGATAAGGAACTACTGATATATAGGAAAAAAGGTAAAGTTTCTTTTCTCGAATCTATCCTGGATACCAATTTCAAGAGCAATACAGGTATTGGGTATACTCGTTGGGCAACTCATGGAATACCTAATGATGTTAATGCCCATTCTCATAGGTCTGCTGATGGTTCTTTAGCGGTTGTTCGCAATGGAATAATTGAGAACTATCAGGAACTCAAAGAGGTGCTGACTGAAATTGGCTATTCTTTCAAGAGAGATACAGACACAGAGGTAATTGCTCATCTCATTCAAGAAATGCGAGATGCTAAGAATATCTCACTTGTGGAGGCTACTAAAGAGGTATTGAAAAGTATTATTCGAGCTTACGCTGTGGTAATAATTGATGTAGCTGATCCAGATACGTTGATTGGCTCAAGAAAGTCAAGTCCATTAGCCGTTGGAATAGGAGATAAAGAGTTGTTTTTAGCCTCAGACGCCTCTCCAATTATTCAGTATACTAGGTCTTATATCTTTATGGAGGACGAGCAGGTAGTAGAAGCTAAATCCGATGGATTATACAAGGTTTCTAATTTGGATGACTCTGTGGCAAATCCTACTATTACTAAGTTATATTTGAAGATAGACGAGCTCGAAAAAGGAGGTTATCCAGGCTTCATGTTGAAAGAAATCTTTCA
>CACLQQ010000050.1 GCA_902609095.1 uncultured Bacteroidota bacterium
ATACGGGCATTTAGCAGATTATAGATTTTTTACGAAATAAAAAATTAATTGAAAAATCAAAAAATCAAATGGAGCATCGGGTTGATCTATGCTGTAAATGGCATACGTTATGCTCTCAGAGGAAGCAATCTGCGGATTATGGCCATGATCAGTATTGCCGCTGTAATAATTTCTGTTTTATTAGGCATAAGCTACATCGAATGGGGCCTAATAATCCTCTATATCGCAATCTCAATTTCGGCAGAGATAATGAACTCTGCAATTGAATCCCTGTGTGACGTAGTTAATCCATCTTATGATAAGAAGATTGGGATAATAAAAGACTTAGCAGCCAGATCAGTTTTGATCCTGTCGCCAAGTTAAGCGATAATAGGTGTAATAATCCTTGGATCCCAAATTTGGAGTTTATTCGCTCTCTAACTGTTCGAATTGCGTAATACGATAACAGTTATCACAACTCAACTCAACATAATTAAATTGAGCGCGTTCTCTCAGATCTTCTAAAATTTGATCAAGATCTTTTTTTAAATCTACTTTCACCATGCCTATCTCATCGAATGGCATATTAGGGGAGGAAATGACTTTCCAATTAGAGTTAGCCATGAGGTAATCTAACACATACAGAATCTCATACTCTTTTGAATTATCTACAACTTCCTCATGATTTATATCTATGAATTGCTCACCATCCCAGCCATACTTATCACCTGATCCGAGCTCAACATACAATTCCGGATTTTTGATAGAATAGGCCCTAACCTTTCCTTCTATATTCTCAACCGCTTTTAAATAATCTTCGTGAGCAAAAACCTTGAATATTGTACCGATTACTTCAACACCAATTTCATCACTCAATTCTACAATAAAAGGTTTCTCCTCATTAGTCACTACGTCGAACTCTCCTCGCCCCTCTAAATATAACCTTCTCTCATCCAATCCTTCTATCCCTTTAGGGTATCTAATGCGGCTGTTCTGATCTAAAAAGATTCTTGACCCATCGATCATATCAAATTGATGGGTATTGAACAGTGTGGCATACTCTACATAAACGTCTCCAGATCTCATCATATTTGTTGAATTCCAATACCACACACCTAACAATAAAGCTATCGCTGCTGCGGCATATTTCACCCACAATGGGAATATACTGTTATCAGACTCATCTTTTGTATCATATGATGTACGAGATGATTTTAGATTGTCAACTACAGGTGTCATTGCCACCACTTTCGGAGAGCCTGCGCTCAGATTATTACTAAACATGGCCCACTCAGTATCCATGTCATAAACCTTAAATGTGGCTAACTCTTCTGACTGACTTAAAATTTCTTTTGATAAGCTTAGGTCATTGCCAAAAGTTAAATCTTCCTTCATCCATGATTCAACATCCTCCACAGAATTAGATGGCAAATTATCTTCCAAATAATTTAAAACATCATTATCTGTAGGAGCTTCTATGACCGCAATAGAAGAGCTTGCTAAATTGGTCAAGTCGGAAGAACCAATAGCTTCTGTTTCTTCCTCGATTGTATTATTATCTGAATTCAATAAAGTCTTAAAAGAATTCCACTCTAAAGACTCATCGATTGGATTATAACCTTTGAGTTCGGAAGACTCTTTATAAATCTTCTGAGTATATGCCAGATCTTGAGCATTTTCGACGGACTCATATGCCCAAGTACGAATTTCCTCTATCTTCTTTTTCTTCGACGTTCCATCCAAAAATTTTAATATGTCCCTTTTCTTTATTTCTGACATTCCAATTATGAGACGATCAAAAAACGCAATACCACAGTTTAACTTAAAAATTATTAAAAACTAATTCATTTTGTTTCAGGTCCTCTCTTAACAGGACAAGTGCTTTTGCTATATTATCTTCTACTGTTCTTTTGGAAATATCGAGATAAGCGGCTGCCTCCCCATAAGTTAGGCCCTCAATTTTACAAAGAGAGAAGATCTTTTTCATTTTTGGTTTGAGCTTATTGAGAGATTTAAAGATTTCTTGTCTGAGAATCATAGAATCCATAAGATTCGTGTCTTCTTGGACCTCTTCAAACACTTGAACATCCTCTACCTCTCCCCTTCTTTTGTTTGCTCTTATATAATCTATCATCCGGTTGCTAACTGCTGAATATAAATACATCTTGGCGGTCGTAGAAACTTCTATAGCGTCTTTGTTTTCCCATATCTTCATAAATGTACCTTGCACAATTTCCCTGCTTCCTTCCCAATCTTTGATATGACTATTCACATAATTACAAAGTGGTCCAAAGTAGGTTTTGAAGGTATGTCCAAAGTTCTCTTCTGTAAAAGGACGATTGCTCACTACGATATCACATTTTTCTGAGAAAAATACCTGGTAATTTACTCGGGAAAAAACATATTAAATATAAATGTAATTATAAAGGGCCTATCCAAATTGGATAAGCCCTTTATAATTATTGAGTACAATACTCTTACATCATGCCTCCCATTCCTCCTCCTGGAGGCATAGGCATGTCAGGTTTATCCTCTGGAATATCGTTAATCACAGTTTCAGTAGTTAACACCATTCCTGCAATTGAAGCCGCATTTTCCATAGCGATTCTCGTCACCTTAGTAGGGTCGATTACACCAGAAGCTTTTAGGTCTTCGTATTTATCTGTTTTAGCATTATAACCTACGGATCCCTTTCTATTCTGTACTGCTTGTAGCACAACAGAACCATCAACACCTGCATTGAAAGCAATAGTTCTTAATGGATACTCTAAAGCTTTCTTAACAATTTGTATTCCCATTTTCTCATCTTCATTCTCTCCTTTAACAGCGGTCAACGATTTAATTGCTCTAATCAAAGCTACACCACCACCAGTGACGATACCTTCTTCTACAGCTGCTCTAGTTGCATGAAGTGCATCATCAACTCTATCTTTTTTCTCTTTCATCTCTACTTCTGTCGCTGCGCCTACGTATAAAACTGCAACTCCACCTGATAGCTTAGCTAACCTCTCTTGTAATTTTTCTCTATCATAATCTGAGGTAGTTGTTTCTATCTGCTGCTTAATCTGATTGATCCTTGCCTTTATAGAATCCTCTGAGCCAGCACCATTAACAATGGTAGTGTTGTCTTTATCGACTGTAACCTTCTCAGCCGTTCCAAGGTGCTCTAATTCTACTCCGTCTAGCTTATAACCTTTTTCTTCTGATATCACAGTACCTCCAGTTAAAATAGCGATATCTTCAAGCATTGCTTTTCTTCTATCTCCAAATCCTGGAGCTTTAACCGCAACTACTTTAAGTCCACCTCTCAATCTGTTCACTACCAACAATCCCAAAGCTTGACTCTCTACATCCTCGGCAATGATAAAAAGTGGCTTACCCGCACCAGCAGCTTTCTCAAGAATTGGTATTATATCCTGAGTATTAGATATTTTCTTGTCATGGATTAAAATTAGTGGAGACTCGTACTCAGTCTTCATATCGTCAGCATTCGTCACAAAGTAAGGAGAAAGATATCCTCTATCGAACTGCATACCCATTACTTCATCAACATAAGTATTTGTTCCTTTTGCTTCTTCAACAGTGATCACACCGTCCTTAGATACTCTCTTCATAGCATCAGCGATAAGAGAACCTATTTCGTTATCGTTATTAGCAGAGATTGCTCCTACCTGCTGAACTTTTTCGAAGTCATCTCCGATTACCTCACTTTGAGCACCTAAATCAGCAATCACCGCATCTTTAGCTTTATCAATACCTCTCTTTAAATCCATTGGATTAGCCCCTGCAGCGACATACTTCATACCTGTCGTCACCATAGCTTGAGCTAATACTGTAGCTGTAGTTGTTCCATCACCAGCAGCGTCTGAAGTTCGTGAAGCAACTTCTTTAACAAGTTGAGCTCCCATATTTTCAATAGGATCTTCTAATTCGATTTCTTTAGCGACAGTAACACCATCCTTAGTTACTTGTGGCGCTCCAAAGCTTTTTTGTATTACAACATTTCTACCCTTAGGCCCTAATGTTACTTTGACTGCATTAGCTAATGCATCTATCCCAGATTTAAGTTTTCCACGTGCTTCCGTGTCAAAAGTTATTTGTTTAGCCATAGCTTATATTCTTTACTTAATTTTTTAAATGAATGAGTTAAAATCAATAAGAACTTTATCCTAAAACGACTAAAATGTCATCCTCTCTCATGATCAAATAATCTAAACCTTCGTAAGACAATTCTTGTCCTGCATACTTACCATATAAGATGGCATCTCCTATTTTAACAGTCATCTTATTACCATCTTTCCCTGGGCCAACAGCTATAACTTCGCCTCTTTGTGGTTTTTCTTTTGCTGTATCAGGAATGATAATTCCTCCTTTAGTCTTTTCATCAGCAGGAGCAGGCTTTACGACTACCCTATCATTGATTGGTTTGAAACTCATAATTTACAGATTTTATAAAATTGAATTTTTAATAATTGTTTTATTATAATTCCCTATACATCATTTCTTGTGCCAATTGACAGCAAACTGACATTATAGCAGAGATCCTATGACTATGTCTGATTACGCTGACAAAATGTTGATTCAACGTACAATTGAATGACAAAAGATCAGGCTATTTTACCCCTCAAGCTTTAAAACCTGAGTATCAATCAACAAAAGCGCCGCAAAATTAATCAATTCTGTGGCTCACTTGTCGTAATCTAAATTATCGATATCTGTCTAATATTTTATTTCGGTATGACATCTTGTATTCTCTTATTATCATTATTTAGAACAGTAATTTAAACTTCTTTTAACCAGAAATAGATGTTTTTACTATTTGGAGACATTCTACGAAGCCTGTCATTCACAAGAAGTGATGGTATCTTAAATGAATTGGAGTTAGCAAGAGGATCATGATGGACCGGACCCTCTTCATTACCCCTTACATGTAGTGTATTGAGTGGTTAATACATAAGAAGAGTAAACTTCAGTGATCTCTTTTTCAATAATTTCTTCTGATAAATCAAATTTCGAAGAGATTAAATCCAATGAGCATACGTCCTTAAGTTCTGTCAAATGCAGTGAAGCGATATGCTTTCCTAAAGAGCTATAAAACTCTGTACACGTAGCTACAGAAACTTGACAAGAACCTATGAATGATTCAGATCAGCTTATCAAAAATTAGCTTCATATTACCATCTTTGTTAATTACCCATCCAGACACATACTAAGCTACCCTATTAACTTTGCTGCATAAAAAAAATAACTGGGTTTTGAACATAAGTCTCCAAATATTCAGCAGGTTTTATATCTGAGATGGAGTTTGTAAATTATGGCTTTATCGTTTGCTCAGAACATGAGAAAAGGAAAATAATAAAGAAAAAAGGATCCAAAATTTCATATGGCCATATTTAATAGCCTTACTATTAAGAATATTTATTGAGGCTGTGATAAAAGACCTGAATCAATTACACCACCCGATCCATTAACCATGATAGCGGTAATAATACAAAGCACAAATAAAGATATAGCCAAACCCCAAGTAATCTTTTCGATCATATCGGTAGACTTAGCAGCTCCGAACATCTGATTAGCTCCGCTTCCACCAAAAGTAGAATCTAATCCTCCTCCCTTAGGGTTCTGAATCAGTACCACAAGCATTAAAAGAAGACAAACTAAAGCTATTAATATTGTAAGGAACGTAATCACTTATTTTTAATCTTTTCGATTTGCGTTGTAAAGTAACTACTTTTTTCTGGATAATTCAGTGAAAGCTTTTGGTACATTCTAATCGCCTTTTTGTTGTGGCCTTGAGATTCCAAAATCTTAGCCAATGATTCAGAAATGACTTCATCACCTTCTACCTCATCTAAATCCATCTCATCATTTCGCTCTATATCAATTAACCACTGTGAAAAACTTGAAAGTCTGATTTCAAAAGGTTCCGACTCATTTTCAATTATTTCTAAACTATCCTCGGCAGTAGATTTTTGTGCCATGTCCTCGAAAACATTCACGATATTTTCTTCAACTTGTTCCTTATTCTCTGTCTCATCTTCAATAGATGGCTCATCTTCTTCTTCATCTAAAACTACCGAAGATTCATTTTCGATCAATAATGATTCTCCTTGACTAATATCTTCACTTATGCTCAGTAAATTTTCATCCTGAGTATGTACTGATAAAACCGAACCATTCAAATTATCATATAACTTATCACGATCAGTACTATACAAAGCAGAATCATGAAAAACTTCTGGAAATTCGTCTTCAAGACCTTCATCCTTCACTTTCTTAGCTAACAGTGTTCTTAGATTCTGAGAATATGGAAACTCTTCCACCCAATTCTTCAGCTCATCGATGGATAAATTACTTAGTAGTTCTGGATGTTTGATATAACTAATCAGTTTAAATCTTTGCACTCTTTTAAACAATATATTGCTTATTGTTCAGATTTAAAACCTACCAACTTGCAAAAGCTCTATTAAAAATATCTTGATTAATCTGATCAAATATGGTCAAAATCAACTCATCTTGAACGTCAGCTAAATCCTCAGTGCTCTCGTAATCTTGAAAAAATGCGAACGTCTGTTTCCAAGCACCCTCATCGTCTTGATTATTGAAATACTCTATCTCTATTGATATTGATAATCTATTGAGGGCACTTCCAACGCCGCCCCCTTCTTGTTGTTCGGGAGCGACTGAGCTAACATTAAATGATCTAACCGCACCACTGAATTCTATATCAGGAGTAAACTCATCATAATTCAATCTTGTACTACTCAGGACTAATTCCTTGAAGGATTCTGTGAACTGAATCCCAATATCAGGAGGCGCATTAAATGCACTATTCTGAAAAACATCGACATAAAAAGTTTCGATCGTAGGCCCTATGGAAATTCCTTTGAAGGAATAACAAGATGAAAAGAATATAGTGATTATCAATATGAACCTAAATGCCATAGTACTTGATTTTACGGTATAGTGTTCGCTCAGATATTCCTAATTCACCAGCTGCTTCTTTACGCCGTCCATTATACTTCTTTAAAGCTTTAACGATGTAATCTTTCTCCATTTCCTCTAATGAAAGGTTGTTCTCAACAACTTCCATTTGATCATATTCCCCATCATTAACTAAGACAGGGCCATCACTTTGAATTTCGGATGGAACATCTCTATGCACTGAAATATCAGACCTGTCAAAGTTACTCGGTTCATTAGCCGAAGGATGATACATCGCATGTGGAGCAGATAGTTGCATTTGCTTTAATCCATTAAGGTCGGAAACCCGCAAGTCATTGGTTTTAATTAGTTCGAATATTAGACTCTTTAAATCATTCAGATCGTTTTTCATATCAAACAAAACCTTATATAAAATCTCTCGTTCTTGCAGGCTCTCGCCTTCTGCACCATTTAACTTTTTGGGTAGATATCGTTGGACAATGTTAGGAATTAATTTGACTAATCTCTCCTTTGTGATCATACGCTCCTCAGAAAGAATGGACATTTGCTCAACAACGTTTCGCAATTCTCTAACATTACCTGGCCAGTTGTAATTAGTAATCAAAGCCTTAGCCTCAGGATCTAATTGTATGGACTCAGTTCTGTACTTTTCTGCAAAGTCCAAAGCGAACTTCCTAAAAAGCATATAAATATCTTCTCGTCTTTCTTTGAGAGAAGGCACTTTGATAGGCACTGTGTTCAACCTATAGTATAAGTCTTCTCTAAACTTGCCGTTTCGAACTCTATCCAAAAGTTCTACATTAGTCGCAGCTATTATGCGCACATCTGTCTTCTGAACTTTAGAGGAACCAACTTTGATATACTCTCCTGACTCTAAAACCCTAAGTAAGTAGGCTTGAGTGTCCAATGGCATCTCCCCTATCTCATCCAAGAAAATAGTTCCTCCTGATGCGGTTTCAAAATAGCCTTTCCTATCACTTGTAGCTCCAGTAAATGCGCCTTTTTCATGACCGAAAAGCTCTGAGTTAATTGTTCCCTCAGGGAGTGCGCCAGTATTGAGAGCTATAAATATGTCATGCTTGCGAGCACTGAGATTATGGATAATCTTAGAAATAACTTCCTTACCTACTCCACTCTCTCCCTGTATCAGGACAGACAGGTCTGTGTTAGCTACTCTAATAGCTTTGCTCAGTGCTCTATTTAATTCTTCAGAGCGCCCAATTATACCAAACCGCTGTTTTATGCTTTGGATATTCAAACTATCTCACCTTTAAGTGTAGCGCTCGATACCGAATTTACTCTAACATTGACATAATCCCCAGGCTCCAATCCATCTTGCTTCGGGAATATCAACATCTTATTCTGACTATTTCTTCCTTTAAAATCTTGAGTTGACTTTTTAGAATTTCCCTCAATTAGCACTTTAAATATCTTGCCAATATCTTTTTGATTATGAATCAGTGACATCTGATTTTGCAAATTCACAATTTCAGTAATACGCCTTTTCTTGGTATCTAATGGAATATCATCTTCAAACTTTTTGGCTGCTAATGTTCCAGGTCTCTCACTATAAAAGAACATGTATGACATGCTATATCCTGCCCACTCAATCATTGAAAGCGTATCCTGATGCTCTTCCTCCGTCTCCGTACAAAATCCTGCGATAATATCAGATGAAATAGCACAATCTGGTATAATTCGATAAATACTCTCCACCCTTTCCTTATACCAAACACGATCATATGTCCTGTTCATTAGCTTAAGAACTCTGCTGTTCCCTGACTGAACTGGTAAATGGATGTAGTTACAGATATTTTCATACTTGGCCATAGTATGTAAGACATAATCTGTCATATCCTTAGGATGCGACGTACTAAATCTTACTCTAAGATCTGGACTCACTAAGGCCACCATTTCTATTAATTCAGCAAAAGAAACCGGCTTTTCAGTTTCCGGATTCAACCATTTATATGAATCAACATTCTGACCTAAAAGAGTAACCTCTCTATAACCTCTGTCAAATAAATCTTGCGCTTCTGCTACGATACTAAAAGCATCCCTGCTACGCTCGCGGCCTCGTGTAAATGGCACCACACAAAATGAACACATGTTGTCACAACCTCTCATAATTGATATGAATGCACTTACACCATTAGACCCCAATCTCAAAGGAGAAATATCAGCATATGTTTCTTCTCTTGATAGGAACACATTGACTCCTTTATTACCATCCTCTGCCCCTGCTACTAAAATCGGTAAATCACGATAAGCATCAGGACCAACAACGATATCAACGATCTTTTCTTCTTCTAAAAATTTTTTCTTTAAACGCTCTGCCATGCAACCTAAAACTCCGACGATAAGCTCAGGCTTTTGCTCTTTAACCTTATTGAATATTCTCAATCTCTTTCTAACTGTATCCTCTGCTTTCTCACGAATTGAGCACGTATTAATTAAGATTAAATCAGACTCCTCCATATTACGAGTACTACTGAACCCATCATCTGATAATACTGAAGCAACAATTTCGGTGTCACTAAAATTCATCTGACAGCCATAGCTCTCGATATAGAATTTTTTTGAACTCTCCTGATTTGCCGATAATTCGAGCACTTCTCCTTGTCGTTCTTCACCGAGTGGTATATTATGATCAGTTCTCAGCTCCTTCTTAACATCCTCAATAGTCGGATTATCATTATACATATAACGTTTGTATTTGGACACGCAAAGATAGGCAAAAGGAAATATAGATGTGACAATATGTCAGTCAAGCATACTACTACACCGGAATACTAATCGCTACCATAGTTCCCGGAGTCAAATCAATTAATTAAATCTAACCATTAAGGTGTTGAATATGATTATTTACTCCATTGATACCTAAACCGTAAGATGTAATCTTATTTACATCAAAACCTAGCTCGTCATCTTTTAACTTAATCTCTAATTTTGCTCCATTTCTACTAAATGCCATTGTTATCTGAGTCGTAGAGGGATGATTGACTACGATGTAAATAAGGTCCTAATCAATTTTTATTGAAATCACAACATTTACATCGTTGATCGAATGAAAAATAAAAGTAAAGCCTTCTAATAAGCATGAAGATCACCAGCCATGAATAGATATGTCATACTATCTTGTAATAAAAGCATATTCCCAAAAAATGATCATAATTGACCAATAATGATAAAACCATTTCATTTAACTCGAAGGAGTTCATTCGTGTTTGATCTCAACCCAGTGTCAACACCTGATTTTCACTCAAAAGTGTACTTACTCGTTAACTTATAATCGGACAAGATTATATGATGTTCAGCTCTTTTTACACGAGAACTTCCTTGATCAGAATTTTCTATAAAAAAGTAATTACTTCTAGACTCTGCATTATATATCCAAGAAGCACTACCCATAATTAATTTACAAACAAATATCTGATCAGAGCAATCAAATAAATCATTGAGTAACGAAGACAAGCGCTCAAATTTTTCTTCCTCAAGTTAGGAATTGATATCTAAAGTAATTTGCTTTATCCATATAATTTTAGCTCACGCAAAAATTCATAATCATTAGGACTTATAATATATGTACTAATAGGTTTAGCCCCCCATGAATCTATGCTCCCTAATCCCATCTGCTTATGATCTATATATAAATGTACATCTCCTGATGGAGGAAGTTCTGTACTCTTCTATTGATTCTGCTCATATCGTGTTAAGTCCTCTGACGATAATGGGGAAAGGCTCATGTTAAAAAGCGAATTAGAACAAACGAGCAATTCGTGCTCATTTGCCCGATTATAGAACTTCGCCCAATGAATATCACATCTACTACCGTTTTCTTAAGCAGAGATATAGGATTCAAAAAAAGTCTTGCACAGCACATTCATAGACTCCTATTGGCGCGGAATACTTGCGATCAAGATAATTCTCATGAGGTCCTCGACCTAACCATTGGATCACTTGATAATTAGGATTGAGCATCGTGTACATTCCTATCCTCGGAATAGGTATTTCAGCATCACAATTACTTAAATCGATATGGTGCTTAATACAAATAGTATGAGCATCTATGATTTCGTAAAATATTTCACCCGTTATAACTAATTCGTCATTTTACCAGTGAACTTTAATTTTATTTCTATCTATAGATTGGCTTATATCGTCAACTTTAATAGATAGGTGAATATCTCGCCAAACTTTACAGACCTCGGGCATATTCCAACCGAAGTCATTTTCTGTTGGAGCTCTCCAGAAATTTAATCTTTAGGGGCTCTCTACTATGGACTGATCGCCAATTTGAATCTGCTCAATGCATCCAGTATTAGGATTAATCATAATCTGTTTTTCAAACCATTTCAAGTTAAATTGATCAAAATTGACATTTATTGCATCTTGGTTGATGACTTCAATTTGGCGTATTTGGTCTAATTCCTTAATCATCTCAAATTGCTCTACTCCTAAAACTTCGGTTTGATCCTCAACAAATACTGCCACATCTAAAAAAGAACTTGCAAGTGATTCTATAAACCTTGGCTCTTTGTACTCAATTACCACATGATTCTGCGCTTGAATTAAGTCAATATGATGAGAGATACATTCCTCTATTAGACCAACTCGGTCATGCCAATACCAAAATTTATATTTAACCTCAATATTTCTGAGCGATCTGAAATTAAATAAGTTGGTTAATACGATTTGATTATCCTTTTCAACTGGACTTCTAATTCCTAATTTTTTGATAAAGCTTTTTCAGCTCCCAGATATGCGGATGTGGAGAGCCATCAGGAAACACCAATACATTTATACAAAAATTACCATCAGAAGGAATATCCTCAGGTCCATAGTCTCCTCCAAAATTCCACTCTTTAGGTCTGTTAGGGTCTTTTAATATTCCTTGATCCATCCCAATCCCAAATAAATCCTCCTTGGAGGATATCATATTTATGAATAAGGTCCCAATACTCCTTGATGTTACCTAAACTGTTACCCATGGCATGAGCATATTCACATATGATATAGGGTCAGTTTTTGTTGTCAAGAGCGTATGCTTCAACCTGCTTTAAGCTCGGATACATGGGACAAATGATATCGGTATTGTAATCTTCTCCAGCATGTTCATACTGTATTGGTCTCGAGGAGACCATAGACTTCAACCAATCATAAATTGCATAATGATTCGGACCATTACCGGCTTCATTCCCGAGAGACTAAATAATCACAGATGCATGATTCTTAGATCTATGATATATACTCTGAACCCTAAGGAGATGAGCATCTTTAAAACATCGTAGATGTGATGTATGCTCTTCATCTACATACACATCTTCAAATCTCGCACCCATAGCATGCGCCTCAATGTTGGCTTCATCAACAATATATAGTCCATATAAATCACAAAGCTCATACCATTGTCTGCAATGCGGATAGTGACTGTTACGTACCGCATTGATATTATATGATTTGATTCTCTTGATATCCTCTTCGAGATATTCTGTGGTGACTACATGTCCAAACTGCTCATGATGCTCATGGTGGTTTACACCTTTTAGAGTCACCGGTTTACCATTGACTTGCAAGAGACGATTCTTTATCTCCACAGTTCTAAAACCCACCTTAAATTCTAAGAACTCTGATACGTTTAAATTTGAAGCATCAATTAATTGTATGTGTAGTTTAAAGAGATTAGGAGTTTCTGCAGTCCACTTAGATGGATCAAAGATGATATGTTCAAATCCAATTTAAGCTTCACCCGATTCTGAAAATTCTACTGGCTTATGAATAGAAACCACATGTGAATCATGTTTGTGACCAAACTTATATTTAATTGGATATCATGATGACTGACTCTGAAGGAAGTTAGCTCAAGATCAAGAGATAAGATTCCATTGATGTACTTATCATCTAAGTTCGTACGAATTGAAACATCATGGATATAAGATTTAGGTCGTGCGGTAAGATAAACGTCTCTCTCAATTCCAGATAACCTCTAAAAATCTTGGCCCACTAGATATGATCCATCGCACCATCTATATACTTGGACAGCTAAGTAGTTATCATGTTCTATCAACCACTTATTAATATGAAATTCGGCCTTAGTCTTGCTATCTTGATGGTAGCCAATCTCATGTACATTAATCCAAAAGGTAGCAGCAGAATTCACCCCTTCAAATGAGAGGAATATCTCCATATCACCCCATTCATCTGGAATACGGAAGCTCCTATAATAACATCCTGTTGGATTGTCATGCTCGGATATATTTGGTGGATTTTTAGGGAATACATATCGTTTATTCACGTAAATGGGGACTCCGTGACCTTCAAGCTGCCAATCTGAAAGAACTGGGATTTGGTACCAGTCTGACTTATCATGTTCAATCTGATCAAAATCTGAAGGTAATAATGATGGGTTGGAGCCCCACTTAAATTTCCAAAGGCCATTTAGCGAGAGTATTCTGGACGAGAATTTGGTCTGTAAACACTCTGCTTTACTTGCATATGGACGCAAGAAGCAATGATCCCTTTCTTGTCCCAATTTAATGACATCTGGGTTATTCCAGTATAGTCTATAATCAGCACTCACTTATATCAGCTAATTACCACAAGTTGATAATAATAATTATAATCAACCCCAATACAATCATCGATTGATAGCGATAATCTTTGTATCAAGGGAATCCTTGAACCCCTTCAGATATTATGGCTTATAGGTATACTGATCTATTACCTCTGCAGATACAGGCTCTGTTCTGACACTCACCAAGTAAAACACAATTGCAGATAAAACTACCGCTATATTAACGTTAATTATAAAGTGTATGCTCCATAAATCTACTAAGCCAAGTACGAATAACAATATCCCAAATAGTGGTGTTCCTCTAACAAAAGTTCAATAGGCCCCGGACCCATTTCCTCGTTTGAAAAACACACCCATCAAAAAGATTACCGCAATAGGAGGAACGACTATTGAAAACATCTGCTGTAAATAATCCCATAGACCGGTAAAATTGGAGATTTACGGTGCCCAAAGTGCTGCAAGTAATGCCAAAAATAGTGTAGTATATATCCCAATTCTTGTGACTTTTTCATCAGACATGTTAGGGAACTTAGGTTTTATAAAATCTACTACTATAAGAGTTGAGGAAGAATTCAAAATAGAGTCTACACTGGACATAATTGCAGAGATCAAGCCTGCTAAAACTAAACCCATAAGACCAACTGGCAAGAATTCTTTCATAGCCATTGGGAAAACCATATCTGGATTATCAAGACCAGGAAGGATACTGATAGCCATTACTCCTGGAATAACCATCAATAATAAAGGAGTAATCTTCAGCTAACTCGCTAATACCAATCCCCATCGAGCATGATTCACATCCTTACTCCCAAATGCTCTCTGGATAATGAATTGGTTGGTAGAAAAATACCAAAATTGTAAAATAGGAACTCCAATCAAGAGACCTAACCATGGCAAGCTAGGATCGTCAAGTGGTCTTACTACAGATAGATGGTGCTCAGGGACCGAAAATAACTAAAGTAGACCACGAGAAGTCCATACTCTGAAATAAAAGATAGCTGATTATCGAACATCCAAATAATAAAACAACTGCTTGAATCACATCTGTGTAAACGACTGCTTTTAGCCCACCAAAGGCCGTATAAATACCTGCAAATGCAGCCAAGATGAAGGAGGTTTGCCAAATCGATAGATCTCCAAAAAATACCTTTAGCACTATAAAACCTGCGTATAAACCTCCTGCCATATCTATCATCACACTCATAAAAATGGTAACCACTGAAAAGAACTTCCGGAACCTTACATCAAAGCGAAGTTCTAAAAATTCTGGAATAGTGGTTACCCGAGATCTCAGGTAAAGCGGAATAAAGATCCCTCTCCAGCTACAAGTAAGGCTATCCCTGCCATCCACTCATATACTGAAGTAACAATACCAGAACTACATGCAGCTCCTGATAGGCCTATAATGGTAGAACTGGAAATATTAGAGGCGAAAATTGATAATCCAATAAGGCCCCAAGTGAAGGTACGACCTCCTAAAAAAAAGGTCTTCACTGGTTTTATTAGCTCTGGCAATCCATAAACCCAAAATGAATATTCCAGTAAAATATACAATGACAACAGTTAGATCTATAGATCCGATAGAGATAGCTTCCACGACTTGTTTAGTTTACGTGCTATAATAATAATGAAGCTTAAACTGCTATTATGACTCAGAGCAAAATAATAACTGGCAGGCCACTACACTTTTTTTATAATTCTTAATATAAAATCAAACTGAAGGCTATCGTTATTTTACATTTGGAAATTAGCATAGCTATAGGTATCAATACTTTTCGCTGAAAGAAAAGTAATAGTGACATCACGATAGAAGAAGCAAATGAGCATTATCTCACCCACTCTTAGAAAAAGAGTTCAACATATCAATCTAAATCTACAAGGGCCTATCAGACAAGCAAATTAGCGAATATCTCAACCTATCAACCAATAAAGTTAAATGGCATACCCAAAACATATTCGCTTAAATGGGTATGAAAAACCGGACTTCAACAGTTAAATTTTTGATGAACCATTAAGTCTTACCAGGTAAATTAACATTTTGTAGAACTCGATTGATATATTGCCGTTTTTGATTCATAAGATATTTTAACTCATAAACCATGCTTGATAAACTTTACGAATCGAAGAATCTAAAAGGAGACTTTACTGGTGGTCTCGTTGCCGGTGTTGTTGCACTACCATTGGCACTCGCATTCGGTGTCCAGAGTGGACTTGGGGCTACTGCGGGACTTTATGGAGCTATCGCTATAGGTGTATTCGCAGCATTATTTGGAGGAACTCAGACACAAGCCAGTGGGCCTACTGGTCCTATGACTGTCGTATCAGCAACATTAGTTGCTACAGCTATAGATATAACAGGTGGATTAGATAGTGCCATGGGTATTATTTTGCTCACTTTTATCTTAGGCGGGTTACTTCAAGTTATTTTTGGGTTTCTCAATATTGCCAGTTATGTAAAGTATTTCCCCTACCCTGTTGTATCGGGATTCATGAGTGGTGTTGGGTTGATTATTATTATTCTGCAGTTATTTCCATTCGTAGGTTTATCATCAGCTAAATCGACACTGGCTGTACTCCAAGATTTACCGAGATTATTTGCTGAGATTAACATTCCTGCATCACTCTTAGGAATTCTAACCGTTATTATATACTTCCTTTTCCCCAAGATCACCAAAGCCATCCCTAGTGCATTAGTTGCCCTAATTATAGCGACATTGGTCAGCTATTTAGTACAGATGGATGTACCGATAATTGGTGAAATACCATCTGGGCTGCCGAGAATACAAATAGCCGGTATTTTGGATGTGGATCCAAGTGCTTTTAGTCTTATTATAGAATATGCTATAGTTCTTGCCGTATTGGGATCGATTGACTCACTACTAACCTCTGTAATAGCCGATAATATGACTAAAACTAAGCATAATAGTAATAGAGAACTGATAGGTCAAGGTATTGGCAACATGATTGCCGGTTTATTCGGTGGTATCCCAGGAGCCGGTGCAACAAAAGGCACTGTGGTGAATATCAATGCAGGAGGTCGAACAAAATTATCCGGAACCTTACATGGATTATTCTTATTAGCAGTCTTATTAGGATTAGGGCAATTGGCGGCACATATTCCTTTAAGTGTATTAGCTGGATTATTAATTCCTATTGGATTTAAGATTATTGACCTGAAGGGTCTTAAGCACTTTAGAAAGGTTCCAAAGGCTGATGCAATCGTTTTGATCATTGTATTATTAATAACAACCTTCGGTAGCTTAATTCAAGCTGTTGGAATAGGCCTGGCCTTGGCATGTTTATTATTCATGAAGAAAGCTGGAGATCTTAGCGAAAAGGGTCTTGAGGTTGGGCCCATCGCTGAATTTGATGGCGAGAAACCATGGCAAGATGAAACCAAGTTCTACGAAAAGCATAAGGATAGCGTCATCATAAAACATTTGTACGGCCCTCTATTCTTTGGATTCACAAGCTACTTCAAGGATCAAATATTGAACCTAAAAGGCGATATCAAAGCAGTGATCATCAGAATGGATAGAGTCCCATATGTCGATCAATCAGGGATATATGCATTAGAAGAAGTCATTTTTGATATGGAACGGCAAGGTATGGTAGTTGTACTTACAGGTTTACAAGAGCAACCATTAGATATGCTTAAATCGGTAGATATCATTCCAGATTTAGTTCCCGAGTATGAGATTTTTGATAGAGTAGAAGATACCTTCGATTATATTAAATCTCAGCTTTTATAGGACTATCTGATTTATAGAAATATCGAACACACTATTTCAATATATACTCTATTTAAACCTTTATTTTGTTTGAACGCTAAAGAGGTCCCTATTGATTCTTTATATTTGTTAATCTAAAGAAGAGTTTTATGATCTTATATCCATTTATCACATTATTTCTTTTGCTGTCTCCATCGTCTGAAGAGGTAGAGATTATTACTTCAGAGGAATCTGCCTACCTATCTGATCTATATAAAGAACTGCATCAAAATCCTGAAATATCCCTTCAGGAAGCAGAGACTTCTGAAAGAATAGCTCAAGAATTAGAGATTGTGGGATTTGAAGTAAGCAGAAATTTTGGAGGCTTTGGTGTTGTTGGAATCCTAAAGAATGGAGATGGCCCTACCATATTGTATCGAACTGATATGGATGCATTACCTATGCCCGAAAAAACTGATCTTCCCTATGCAAGTACAAAAACTGCTGATGGTGCGAATGGGACGACAGGGATTATGCACTCCTGTGGTCATGACATGCACATGACTTCTTGGGTAGGAACTGCTCGATATATGGCAGCCAATAAAGGCCAATGGTCTGGTACGCTAATGTTCATTGGCCAACCTGCAGAAGAGATAGGACAAGGGGCTAAAATGATGCTTGATGCCGGTTTATATGAAACATTTGGAGTGCCAGATTATGGTATCGGATTGCACTGTCATCCAACCATACCTGCTGGGCAGATAGGTATTAGTGATGGATATACTATGGCTAATGCTGAGATGGTCGATATAATAGTTAAGGGAGTAGGATCTCACGGAGCTTCTCCACACATGTCAATTGACCCAGTAGTAGTTGCGAGTATGATCGTTATGGATTTACAGACCATTGTCAGTCGTAACCTTAAGCCAACTGAATCCGCCGTAGTAACTATCGGTGCCATAAAAGGTGGTACAAAACATAATATAATATCTGATCAGGTTACACTGCAGCTAACCTTACGTACCTATAAACCTGAGGTCAGAGAAATGGTACATCGCAGAATCCGAGAAATCAGTCGTGGAGTAGCAATAGCAGCGGGACTACCTAAGGATCTCATGCCAGAAGTTATCATACCGGATGTATATACCCCGGCAAACTTTAATAATACTGAACTTACCAATCATATCATTGCCGTCAGCAAAGAATCTATTGGAGATAATAATGTTGTCCATGCAGAGCCTCAAATGCTTGGAGAGGACTTCGCTCGATATGGATCTACCGAGCATAAGGTTCCTACCGTATTGTATTGGCTTGGAACAGTTCCGGATGAACGATTAGGCATGGAGAATCTACCAGGCTTACATTCCCCATTTTATTATCCAAATATAGATAAAAGCTTAAAAACTGCTATTAAAGTGAATAGTGAAGTAATGATTGGATTGATGGAGTAAAGGTAAGCTATATTAACTTACTCGCAATCAATGTACTCAATTTCGGATGGTCAGAATCTCCCTTAGGCTCAACTGTAATGTTTTGCGACGTGGCATCATCATAATATCCTAAGGCAATAAGAGCTCTTCACTCTTAGAGAAGGTACCTATACTCAGCATTTTATTATCAACATCAACCCAAATCTGATAGGTTTGATCACCTTTTAACTTAGGCCGATTAAGACATTTTAAGTAGGATGCTGTCTCACTTTCATTCCAGTATACTACAGCTTTATAAGCTCTTGAACTTATATTTTCTAAAACTATAGGCGTCGTAGATGGAGCATTGATAAAGGCATATTTCTTATTTATGGCCTCACACTCATCAGATAATGCTTTAAAATTAGCAACTAACTGGATATTTTCTTCTTTCAGAACCCTGTTAGTAGATTTCATAGCCAAACCAGCAGCAGCTGCTCCAATTAGAAAAGAGGCAGCTATCCCAATCCATGCTTGATTAAAGATCTCACCGAATGATTTCTCGATCTTCAATCCTAATTTTTCTTGAGATGAATTTAAAGATTTCATGACGCACTCCTTAGTTCCAGGAGGTGGAAACATGGCTTGAGCGTTATGGCGTTGTTCTAAGTTAAACTCTATCTCTCTTTGACGTTGTGTTACTTGACAAGAATCTGTTATTAGCATATCAACTTTGATTCGCTCTTCCTTTGTGATGTCCCCAATCACATATCTTTGGAGCAAGTCTGATTTTAATTTGTCCTCTATTCCCTCTATCATGATATCGAGTTTAAGAGAATCATTGGAGCCGAAGCAACAACAGTAGCCCTGTATTCATATATTTTACGTAACTCACGCAGACCTATCTTAACTCTGGACTTTATCGTGCCGAGTGGAATATTCAGTTTATCACTCACTTCTTTTTGGGTATATCCTTTTAGATAAACATAGCTCAGGACTTGTTGATATATTATGTCAATCTCATTCAAACACTTAGGCAAATCCAGCACATCCTGCCGATAAACTTCTTTACTCTCATCACTTATATATACCAAGTTTTCAGCTCCTTGGGTTCTGTTAGCATTTCTTGATGCTTTGGAGTTGACATAGTTTAATGCACCATTTCTGGCTATTCTGAGCATCCATGTATACAGCCTCCCTTCATCTGGATCATACGTAGATCCTTTGGATCAAATCTTCACAAAGGTATCTTGTAACAATTCAACACTGGGCTCTTCCAATTTGACAATATTGAAAATCTGAGTATATGGTACTGAGCCATATAAATCATATAGCCTCTCAACACAAGACTAATCCTGTGTTATTATCTGATGGCATAATAATTTGTATTGATCGTCGGTTAGTATAATCAATTAATTGCCCTTATCCGGCTTTTGTTCATTTCAGAATCAAACTCACTTTTGTTCATCCCTTGAAAATCCGAGTCATCAAAACTCTGGTATATGGTTATGTAAATCGTCTTATTAACCCGAAGTCAAACGACTTCACCATACTATTATCAATCATGAAAAATTTAGTTTTTGTATTACTATTAATTGCCAGTTTTGGAACTTCTACAAATTGTGCGCAATGCTCATCGTAGAAAAAACATCACAAAGAAGTTAAGTCTTACAGTCAACACAAAGACATAGTAGACATTATCATAGGATCTGATGTGCACACTACATTGGTAGCTGCAGTTTAAGCTGCTGGATTGGTATAAACGCGCCAAGGAGATGGTCCATTCACAGTATTCGCTCCAACTAATCTTGCATTCGATAGATTACCAGCAGGAACTGTGGCTAGCTTACTTGAGCCAGCTAACACGCCCAAACTAATCGATGTATTGGCTTATCACGTTATTGCTTCAGAAGTTACTGCAGAAAACCTAGTTGCAGCTATTAATGCGTCTGGAGGAACTTTCAAAATTTCCATAATTCAGGGAGATAAATTGGAAGCGTCAATGAAAGGCAACCATGTAATCCTAACAGATACTCAAGGTAGAATTTCGAAAATTACTGCAACGGACCTCAAAGGTTCAAATGGGGTGATACATGTTATAGACACTGTTGTTTTACCTAAATAAATACTCACAGCAGGGAGACACTCATAATTTTATGAGCCTCTTTTAATTTTTTTTTTCAAATCTTTTCAATCTGATCCTCGCTGCTAAACATCTTGTAAATAGCATTACCAGAAACATCTACTTTCAGAATATTCTTTTGATTTGGAAACAGCTCAAATAAATGAGACAACTTGCACTCCTCGATGGACTCGAGCGATCTTAATATCTCATAATTAATAATAAATGAATCGCCCTCGATGCGATAGGCTTCGAATCTAAGATCTTCACTGCGAATTGGATAAAACTTGATATGATCATTAAAATATTGAGTTAACTCATCTTTGTCCAATTTATCAATACTCGACTTCAGACTTTCATCGTTGGCATATCTTAATGCGTCTACAATATTGTCTCTAAAGACTTTCACTGTCATGTTCATAAAATCATTTTCTACATCTGTAATCTCGACTACTGACAAGTAAATTCCATGAAACTCCGTAGGAACTCTACCAATCAACGACAAGACCAATAAAATCAGGGTATTACACATAATTATGAGTCCTATTTTACTCTATTTAATTAAGTCATGTCAATATAT
>CACLQQ010000051.1 GCA_902609095.1 uncultured Bacteroidota bacterium
ATTTCTCATATCAGGATGTTGAGAGATAAATTTTTTAGGTCGTCTTTCGTAGTATGAAGTTGTCTTAAGTTGAGCCATTTATTTGTTATCTGGCCAGAGTTGATCAACATGTTCTGCCGCTGATTCGATTACGTAGTCTCCGTTTTCTGCATCGTTCATCACTTCTTGGTAAGCGAGGCTGATCTCAGCTTCTCTCAGATCATCATGCTCTTCTGCGGTTATCGCTACATACTTAAGCTTACCTCTAACTGTGATGCCAACTCTATCAGAATCTTAGAGTTGCGCTTCTATGGCTTTGATACCTCGAGTCTTGAGATCATTAGCTGTAATCATAATCGTATTGTTTATGGTGCTATTAAAAGTATGATAAAGAGTGCTTTAATTCCAGCTTTAAGGAGAGCTCTATCTAAATTGGATTGCTGCTTAAAAACTCCCTCTCAAACGAAGTTGTCAGGATAAAATAACTACGGTTATAACAATAAATTCCCAAGTATTAAATAATTCCAAAAAAGAGATGTGTGCGGACCTAATAAATCAAAAAAGGATTTCTTATAATTTGAATTAAAATATAGGTGGTGGAGATGTACAATTATTTGGGACAAAAAGCACAAATTACCAAGGTTTGCCATGTAATGTAACTGTACCAATGTTCAAAGTCGTTTCATAAATTTCTCACAAAAGCTATGAAAACAATCAGGTTAAAAGGCAAAAAGACACATATAAATATTTCAAAGTACCAAAACCACAAAGGCAATGCTAAAGTCGCTAAAATCAGCTGTAAAACATAAGATTCTTCCCAGCTACTATAAATATGCTCTAAACCTACGCAATAACATCTATTAAACCAGAAGAATAGTAATACGAGAATATCGAACCTCATACCCTTATTCATTTTCATGTTAAGTTTAGTTTTTTTATTGAAAGAATTAGAACTCCGCACTACCCGGGAACCTTGGGAATGGTATCACATCACGGATATTACTCATACCAGTGACGAACATAATAAACCGCTCAAAACCTAATCCAAATCCTGCATGAGGACAGGTACCGAATCGGCGTGTATCGAGGAACCATTCCATCTCATGTTCTGGGATATCGAAATCTTTCATTCTGGATAAGAGAACATCAAGTCGCTCTTCTCTCTGAGATCCCCCAATAATTTCTCCGATACCAGGGAACAAGATATCCATAGCGGCAACAGTCTTATCATCTTCATTCATGCGCATGTAGAATGCTTTGATGTCTTTTGGGTAGTCAATGAGAATAACAGGCTTCTTGAAGTATTTTTCAACAAGATAGCGTTCATGTTCTGACTGCAGATCAGATCCCCATTCTTCGATGACGAATTGAAATTTCTTCTTTTTATTTGGCTTGGATCTCATGAGGATCTCAATGGCCCCAGTATACGTTAATCTCTCATAAGCCTCGTCGAGGCAAAATTGCAACTTCTCTCTGAGAGGCATAGGAGATCGTTCGTTTTGAGGTTTTTGTTTTTCCTCATTAAGTAATCGCTGCTCTAAGAACTCCAGATCATCCTGACAGTGTTCCATGACATAGCGTATGACATACTTGAGCATATCCTCTGCTAAGTCCATATCGTCATGGATGTCAGCGAAAGCAATCTCTGGCTCTATCATCCAAAACTCCGCAAGATGTCGAGAAGTATTAGAATTCTCAGCTCTAAATGTTGGTCCAAAAGTATATACATCACTCAATGCTAATGCACCCAACTCTGCTTCCAGTTGTCCAGACACCGTAAGATTAGTCGCTTTGCCAAAGAAATCTTTCTTGAAGTCTACTGCTCCCGAGTCATCAGTTGGTGTGTCTTTGAGATCGAGAGTAGTGACTTGGAACATCTCTCCAGCTCCCTCGGCATCTGAACCAGTTACAATAGGAGAATGGATATAGGTAAACCCTCTATTGTTAAAGAACTCATGGATAGCGAATGCACAGGCATGTCTAATTCTAAAAATGCCTCCAAAGGTGTTCGTTCTGAATCTTAAATGTGCAATATCTCGTAAGAATTCTAAGCTATGGCGCTTAGGTTGTAAGGGGTATTTCTCTGGATCAGAATCCCCTAATATTTTGATCTCTTCTACAACAAGTTCTACCGATTGACCTCGCCCCTGAGATTCTACTATTTTTCCTTTGGCTTGTATAGCTGCACCTGTAGTTATTCTTTTAAGAATAGCATCGTCTATTTGATCTCTATCAATTACGAATTGTAGAGTCTTAATGGTACTACCATCTGAGACAGCGACAAACTGATTATTTCTGAATGTTCTAACCCATCCGCATATTTTGGATTCAGATCCAATTGGTTGAGATTGGAGGATATCTGCTATTCTACTGCGTTTCATGACATCGACTTTATAATAACGAAGGCGCAAAGATATCTAGCTTATGGGATATGCACTATTTTTTCTGTGGGTTGGAATTGGGATCTACTATTAAACCAATTATTTATAGCTGCTCTCCATATTTTGTATAATCTGGAGCGCCTTATCATAGTTTTCTTGTTCAGTTCCAGGGCTCATATTAGCATATATGGCCATTTCTCCTTTTTGCATGATGTCCATGATTTCAGTTTGATGTAAGGACAGATTGTTCTGAGCTAATAGATCTATAATCTCATCTTTGGTCAGTTGTGTTGTTGGATGGAAGGTTTTACTTGTGAGATAATCTAATAGTCCTTTCCTTAGTAAGATGTAGAACTGCTTAGTATCTCCAGTCTGCCAAGCGTTTTTGGCTTCTGAGAGCTGCTGGATGGCTAATTTCTTAGCTTTTGCATTTTTAACTTCGGCAGGATCCCTATTTTCTAGATCTACTTTTATTTTTTTGGCTATTAACAATCCTAATAATGTCAACCCTATACTTCCGTTTGCAATCCAGTAAGGGGTGGATCCGAAAAAGAATTGGTTTTTAAGTATGAGTGTGGTTTCAGTAAATGGAGGAGGTAGTTCAATCTTACGAGTATCGAGATCTACAGTCTGTCTTCTCGTTGAAGGTAGGACTTGAATCCGATACGTCTCACCAGTAATTGTTTTGTATTGTTGTGTTTCCAGATCAAAAAAGGAAAGTTCTGGATTAAAAATTATAGGTCCTTCATTTTTAGGGATCATCAGGTATTCGTAGGTCTTAGTGGTAACCACTTTTGTTCCTTCTATTTTGGTTTCTTCTCTTAATAGATTTGGCTCATAGATGTCAAATAAGTCACCTAAAGGGAGCTCAGGAGCACTGAGTAACTTACCATCCCCGTCACCCTTAATCTGATAAGTCATAGTTAGAGCATCATCCATGCTCAGACGTTTCTTATCTATTGCAGTACCTAAATAAAAGTCTCCTATAGCACCTGCAAAGGATGATGGCGCAGAATCAGGTAGATCAGTAATTGTAACATCAAAGGAATCTGAATTCACTCGTACGGTGCGTAGATTAGAGTTGAAAAAGAAGCTGGATCGACCAGATTTAGTTGATATCCCTAAGTTGATCTGTGCAGGTCCTGTAGAGAAGGTTCCTTTCTGCTGTGGGAACAATGAAATCAGTTTTATCGTACGACTGACATATTGCACACCATCTCTGATTACTCTTTGAGGTCGATCTCTATAATTTTGTATTTCTTGAGCAAAGAACCCATCAAACTTAGGAGCTTTAGAAAAACTGACTGATCGAACATCTTTAGTAGTATATAGTACATACTTCAGACTGATCTGTTGACCTATATAACCAGTATCTTGATCTAATTGGGCTTCTACGAAGAAGTCTCCAGTATTAACGGCAACGTCTTTTTTAGAAGATGATGATAACTGATTCTTTCCTTCTACCGCAGTAATATCTACGGGCTGACTTTTATAAGTTATACCATTAGCTCTTATGGATGCAAAGCCGATACGTTGCTTTCCCGGCTTTAATATGGTCAACCCATAGCTAAAAGACATTTTTTGACTTGTCCTGCCATTGATTACGCTCATTTGGGTTGATCGACTTGGTCCTGATAGAACCTCAAAACCATCAAAGCTTGGAGCTGAGAAGCTATTGCCTTTAGCGTTCTCTAAGGTAAAAGTTACCTCAAAATAGTTTCCTGCGATGATTTGTTGAGCGTCCGCTTGCGCATAGAATTCTACCCCTTGGCTGATTCCAAGAGTACAGCGAACTATAAAAATAAATACGACAGAGACTCGCAGAAACATGTTTAGATTTTATAAGTCTTGAGCTTTTTCAACTTCATCTTTAACGAATCCATTTTGGTAGTAGTGCTGTCTGAATAGATGATTTCTTGACTGAATCCGTAACCACGAGGATTTTGGATAATACCATCAGGATTAGCTTGTACTAAGATATCTATAGGTTCTGTAGTCCACAGATTTTCCCCGTTTTCTAAACTGGCTGATTCTATGGTGATTACTCCTTCAACATTAGGTCTAAGGAAGTATGTGTGGGATGCACTCTGAGTTATGGCACCATTGATCATACTAAACTGGGAGGACACGTTAGGTCCGCTGATAATGGTGAAATCTTCAAACTCAGGAGCTTGAAAATCACCGTTGGAATTCTCAATACTATACTTGATTTCTAAAACATTACCCATGAGTAATGTGTCATAGCTCAGTTCTTGTCTGAATACAACTTCTTGAGCAATGCACATTACACTTAATAATGCAAAAATGAAGGTAGACAACATGACCTTATTCATGATATCCTATTTTTTGGTCGATAATATAAATTATCACTTGATGCACCAGCAATGTGGTCTGTTTACTTTTTTAACATTACACGGTCGTCACTCCGGGCATAGGAATCTTGTATCGACCATTAGCATCTGGTTGTACTGGTGCTACAGAGTCCCATGTGAGATTATCTGGAATCAGTTGTTGCTCATTGTTCATAGCATCATCCCATGAGATTACTTTGCCTGTATAAGTGGCCATACGACCCATAATAGCAGTCATGGTAGTTTTAGCACCATTCTGAGCATCAGATATTACATCACCATTCCTGATAGCAGCGAATAGCCTGTCATGCTCCACCTGATAAGGGTTCGGGTCGCTCATATCATTATGCTTATAAATCGTGGAACTATCGTGTGTTTTTATTGTAGCCTTGCCGCCTGTGACTAAGCTTCCCTTTGTTCCTTGAAACATCTCCTGGACTCGATACATAGTGCCGGGTTGATGTCTACACTGGCTGGAGATTACCGCACCATCTGCATATGTAAACTCTACGAAGTGATGATCAAATATTTCTCCATGATCCATACCCGTTCTAATCTGTCGGCCTCCCATACCTTGAGCAGATACTGGATAATCACCGATGAACCAGTTGGCTACATCGATGTTGTGGATGTGTTGTTCTAAGATATGATCTCCGCAAAGCCAGTTGAAATAGTACCAGTTCCTCATCTGATATTCTAATTCAGATTGTTCTGGTTTACGTGGTCTTACCCATACTCCTCCACTGTTCCAGTAGACTTGACCTGATACGATTTTGCCGATATCTCCTTGGTTGATTCTCTTGATGAGTTCTAAGTAACTGTTTTCATAATGACGTTGTAGTCCAACTACTACGTTGAGATTCTTTCGCTTCGCTTCCTTTGCTGTTTCTAAGACTTGTCTCACGCCACGGGCATCAGTCGCAACCGGCTTCTCCATGAATACATGTTTGTTCTGATCTATAGCATACTTAAAGTGTAAGGGTCTAAAGCCAGGAGGAGTGGTAAGAATGATAACATCTGCAAGATCTATAGCCTTCTGGTAACCACTAAAACCAGAGAATTGATGATCCTTGCTAACATCTATTTTTTTTTCTCCATCGAAATGTTCCTTAATATACCTAAGGCTATTCTCTATCTGATCAGCAAAAGCATCTGCCATAGCTATTAATCGTACATTACTATCTGCTGTTAGGGCCTGGATTACTGCTCCAGTTCCTCGTCCTCCACATCCTATGACGGCTAATGTTAGCTCGTCATCGACGGAGGAGTGAATCAACTGATCAAATGATAATGGAGCAGAGAGTATACCCCCTCCAGCTAAGGCCGTTGTTTTTACGAAGTCTCTTCTTGTTGGTTTATTCATAATAGATAGTTTAATTTTTATGTATCCAATATTTTTTTTGGTTCGATGATGATGGAACAAAATAAGGTCTTACAACTCTAAATCCTAAAAATGGCGCATCAGTTTTCCACCACTTACTTTGTGGATATTGAGGATCTCGCCTATTCCAATCTCGAGAGGACGGCAATCTCGAGCTGCATCTTAGTGCAGAAGCCTTATCCATCCATGAGCCCCCTCTAACTACTCTTGGGAATTTTTTTGTTGGCTCATTATAGGGATTATGACTTTCATGTTGTTCATATCCCATTTCTATGTACTGATCGAGAGTCCATTCAGCAACATTGCCATGCATATCATATAGCTTCCAGCGATTTGCTTTTTTCGTTTTGATGGGATGATATGTTCCATCACTATTGGTATTGTACCAGGCATAATCATCCAAGCTTTCGTCCCGACCGAAATGATAATCTTCTTCTGACCCGGCTCGACAGGCGTATTCCCATTCAGCTTCTGTAGGTAATCTATAATAATGTCCAGTCATGGCGCTTAACCATTCACAAAAAGTAGAGGCAGCATGCTGAGAAACATTGATTACAGGGTATCCATCGGTACCCATTCCAAGGCTCATATCTATGTACGGTATCGATGCACCTGAAACTCCATCAACGTCAATGATAATACTCGGATTTTTAATACCATTACGATTTAAGGAATCAATAGTACGATCAACAAAAAGCTGGTAAAGATTCCAGGTTGTCTCGTGATCTGCCATCCAGAAGGGATCTAAATCTACATGATGGATGGGTCGTTCATCTTCATTACTGTTTACATCGCTATAGGTACTTCCCATGTTGAAAGTCCCTGCTTTAATAGGGATCATCTTAAATGATACTTCAGTGCCTGGGATATTTTGCTTATAGGCTTTGAATCCTTGTTGACTAAATAATGACAGCGTGGTAAGACAAATAATTAGCGTACGTAATAATCCTAAATAGGGTAGGGGCATCTTATTTCATTTATAAATGAAATATAGTCATAATAAGACTGTTATGCCACCTCAGTATGATTACTCTGACGTGTGTATAGTAAATGGGATAAACTCACTATAAAGTTTACCATCATTACTGATTCCCTGGATATCGATGATGAACTCTCCAGCAATATCAGAGCTGTAGAAAAAAAGTCAAAAGCCTTATACTTTGAGATTGCGACGTCTGGATTCCAATATAGTGTAGTGCGCTTATCAGGAAGTCCAGTATCCTAGGAAATAGGTTCTGTGAAGGTAAATGTCTTGGCCTGGTGGTATGATGGATATGAAAGATTTATCAAGGTATCGACAGTGGTTTTTCGTACTTATTCTGGGTCTTTGGATAGTAAGATAATAGCCAAGGGTGTATCATATGCCATCTCTGCTCGTAAACCAACCCACACATCAATCATGGCAATATTATATGGATCTAAATTGAAGGCTCAGTCTGGCTTCAGCGGTTGATCGTATAAGAATAATTTTGGCTCTGTTTGAGCAGAGAATCTGCCATAGATTAATTTTGGATAGCCATCTCTAAATATTACTTTGGCCGTCGGGATGATTTGGCTGATCATCTTATGTATAGTCTTGAATTCAAATGATTTAAACTGTTCTTCAGTCGGATCGAATTTTTCTGTAGAACTGAAGAATATCATATTCCTTTCTCAATATGCTTTTTTAGTTTCAATACTCCTGCGCTGTGCATTATTGATAGCTGATGACCTCACAACGAAGTCTTCCATTTCTATATACCACAGTGAGTTATCAAAAACTTCTTATTAATTCTGGACTTTTTCTTTGGCTATCGCATTATCTATTTTCTTACTTGCTCCTCGAGTCATCATCAGAGAAGGAGTATAAAATTGTTCAGCTATAGAAGAAGCACCATCGATTTCAGGTGTATTTAATTCAATTAATTCAATATCTGCGAGTCTATTCCCAGTTAGACTGAGCTTTCCTAAATACTTTTTCTTTTTAGCCTTATGCTTTGCCGCTTGGATAATGATTTCTGTAGTATCGTTTAAATATATACCGGAGAAAACAAAGAAGCCATTTTCAGATGTGGTCAAGGTCTGTGTAGTGAATAAATCATTATTTATTGTGGTTAGCAAAAGATCAGATTTGATAGGCATATAATTTCTCAGCAGTGATACTTGACCAGCTATTGAGGTGAAGAACTCGGGAGGATACAATATCTCTTGTCTTTTTCCTTATAGAACTTCTAACCAATCAAATCGCCTCCATCCATGAGTCATAAAAGGAGATCTATGTGATTATTACCCGTACTATCAGTGAGGTAAAAGTCAAGAATTCCTTCTATTTTGCCCTTTATGTCTGATTGTAACAAGAGGTATGATCGTATATCAATTCCTCAATACTTTTGTTCTAATAGATCGTTACTATGAATGCTAATTGATGTATGAATCTTACTGGTATCCGAAAATTGAGCTGCTGAGATTGTTGAATTGATTTTACTTAAAATAGTTAAGTTGATATCTGTTACTTTAACGTTGAGATTTCCTTTCTTGCTTGGATTTTCACTACAGATTAGCCTTTCTGCTCGCGGGCTATGATTATTATCAAAAATCGTCAGATGTATCACTCCAGATGGTAAATCATCTGGAAGTAGCTTGAATTGTGTATTTTGCTCGAATTTATGCTCCAACAATATTTCCCCCCGAATGTGAGCCACTATTGTCCTAGCTTTGGTTTGATGCGATTTACTCAAATAACAGTATATCTGAATATAGTTGGTATCGTGTTCTACTTTAATTACGACACCTTACTCTATTGGTAAAGGTAAATTAAACTGATAATCTTTCCCTTTATAATTAGTTAGTATGTGATAGAGACGACCTTCCTTTGGATGTACATCAAAATATCCATATCCATTTAATTGGGGTTCAACCTTGCCTACAACCTGACCTAAACAGTTATAAACTAATCCACTGGAATTAATGGCTTGCCCTCGTACATCTGTACATTGGAAAGCAACTTTTGATGTTATTCCATTGATCAAATAACCACCCTCTGGATAAAATTCAACATGGATAGAATCTTTGTTCGAGTTTGATACTTCATCCAGCTCTGAAGATTATAGACCAGTCGGATCTCTTTCAGATATAAGTATGCTGAGTCAAAGTTCTTTTGATATTGAGTGTAAACCTTTCAGTGATAGATTCCAGGATTAAGGCCTAAGTCCGTATCTATGCTGAAAGAGACCACGCCTTTCCGGTTTTTAGTTCTCAGTTGTCTTACTAACTTATCCTCATAACTCCACAGCTCTACATGTACTACAACAGCTGTGTCGATCAGTGAATGATCTTGACCATGTAGGTGATATACCTTGCCATATATGGCTTCATCAGGTAGGTAGTATTCTTTATCAGTGTGAACATATATTTTCTCTGTGAGGAACTCTGAGGCGCAGACGCTTAGCTCTTCACCTGGGCTTTGGGTAAAGATCTGGGTAGTGCTTGAAAGTAGAAGGACTATTAAGAACCAATTATGCATTCCAGAGAATATTTTATTGATCGAACGAATTGAGGGATTAATCAGTTCTATTTTGAATTTAGGCTTACCAGTCTTTCTTATGCTTTTTCTTTTTTCCTGACATTTTTCTGAGTTTCTCTTGAACGTTTTTCTCTTCGTTTTCTATAACCTCTAGAAGCTTCAGTGCATCTTCTTTACTTAGTTCTTGTTCATTTTGATTTTCTATATCTGAATCTTGGGGTTGTTGTTCTTGCTCCTGATCACCTTCTTGTTGCTCCTGTTGTTCTTGCTGATCATTATTTTGATTTTCCTGTTCCTCCTTATTTTGCCCTTGTTGTTCTTGCTGCTGTTCCTGTTCCTGCTGCTGTTGTTGCATCATCAGTTTAGCCATGTAAAGATTTTTCAGTATGTCCGAATCGTCGGGGTTGTAAGCATTCGCTCTTTTATAGGATTCTATTGCTGGCTCTATCTGTCCTAACTTTATTTGAGCATTACCGAGGTTATAGAGAGCATTTACTTTTTCAATGTCATTCTCGGCAATATTGTACGTGTTCTTATAGTGCTGTACAGCTTCTACGTATCGATCTTGCTGATAGACCGAATTGCCTAGGTTGAAATTACTTTTCGTGGTACTCTTCTTTTCTTGAGCTTTGCGGTAGCTTTCCTCTGCAGTGAGATATTCCTCGTTTATATAAGATTTGTCCCCTTCTACAAGCAGTTTATGAGCACTTTGAGCCAACAAGCATTGGCTATAAAAGAAATTAATTGCGATTATGGATACAAGACTTTTCATAGTGAATATATGTTTATGAATAGATTTTTATGTTTTGTTCTGGTATAACGAATTCGAGGATTAAAAAAAGTAATCCTAAGGCGATAAAATATTGAAAGTAACTGGCATAATCAGTAAATGCTCTTGTTTCAATTTCTTGTTTTTGCAACAAGTCTATCTGTTTTTTGAGATCGGTTAGGATGGTATTTCCTTCACCAATTAAGTAACTTTTTCCTCCACCAGCTTTAGCTAAGTCATTAACTAATTCAGTATTTAGAGCGCTTTTAACTGGATTGCCATAATCGTCTCTTTTATATTGCTGTCTTCCCTGATTTATATAGGGAACGAATGCTCCTTCTGAGGTTCCTACTCCTATTGTAAATATGTTCAGTCCTTTTTCAGCTGCCTCTTTGGCTTTTGCTATTGCATCATCATCGTGACTCTCACCATCTGTAATTATGATTAACCCACGCTGATTGTTTTTTCCTTCTTCATAAGCTCTGAGAGCGAGATCTATTGCTTCGCTGATCGTTGTACCTTGTGTAGTTGCCTGGTTGGTATTAGCTGCTGTGATAAACAACTGAGCGGCACTGTAATCATTAGATAGCGGCATCTGTAGATAGGCATTACCGGCAAAAAATATTAAGCCTATCCTATTCCCTTTGAGATTCTGAGCAACGTTCTGCATGAGACGTTTTGCTCTTTCTAATCTATTCGGAGAGATGTCTTCTGTCATCATACTCTGAGAGATATCTAAAGCTATGAATACATCACTACTCTGAGCTTTCATTTTTTCTTTCTTATTGCCCCACTGAGGATTAGCATATGCGATGATCAGCATTAGGAACGATATTAGAAATAGGAGCATTCTGTAATGCTGCCTGATTGCAGAGTAGCCAACAGCTAATCGATTAAATAAATTATCACTGGCAAGCTGACGCTGCTGTTGTCCACGCCATAATTGAAAAAGCCAATATATCCCTGCGAGTACTGGAATAATCCATAGTAACCATAATGCGCTGTTGTATTCAAATCTGAACATATCCTATGGTAGCGTTTTGAAGACTCTCAATCTTAACAATAAATCGATGAGTAGAAGAATTATTCCTAGTTTCAGAAAACGACGAAACTCTTCGCTGTATCTTCTAAAACTGGTGATTTCCATCTCAGTTTTTTCTAATTGATCAATTTCTGCATATATAGATTCCAAGCTTTGTTGATCCGTTGCTCTATAGTACTGCCCTCCGGTCATGTTGGCGATCTCTTCAAGCAGTCTCTCGTCTATCTCGACATTTGCCATACCAAATATGTATCGCCCATCACTACGACGACTTACTGGGCTCAGAGCTTGTCCTCTGGTACCGACTCCGATCGTGTAAACCTTTGTTTCTAATTCTTGTGCGATTTCAGAGGCGGTCAGAGGTTTGATATAACCAGAGTTATTAACTCCATCAGTGAGTAGAATCACAACCTTACTCTTAGAATCGCTATCTTTCATCCGATTGACAGCTGATGCTAAACCCATACCGATTGCTGTTCCATCTTCTAGCATTCCACATTGTAGCCCATCGAGAAAGTCCTTAACAACTCGGTGATCAGTGGTCAATGGACATTGTGTAAAGCTTTCTCCAGCAAATACTACAAGACCTATTCTATCAAATTCTCGTTTGTCAACGAATTGCTTAGCTACCTCCTTGCTGACCTGCAAGCGATCTGGTTTAAAATCCTGCGCCAGCATACTACTGGAAATATCCATAACCATTATGATATCAATGCCTTCTGCTTTTATTTCTTCTTCTTTCAGAGTTAACTGTGGCCTGGCAAGAGCGATTATGATAAAGGCTAAGCTAAATACTCTTAGAATGGGTAAGTACGGATATAAGATCGTACGCCACGTACTTAGTTTTTTAATAGGGGTGTTATCAGAGATGGTTAAGTAGGTCTGACGCTTACGTAGACGTAAGAAATACCATAAGCCTAATAACGGAATCAACAGAAGCAAGAGGAATGCTTCGGGATGTACAAAATCTAAATTTCCCCAAAGGCTACTCATCTTCGGTTTGGTTTTGATCAATCGATTTAGTTCTCTTAACGAAGTCCTCAGCTTCAATCATAAAGCTATCATGGATGCTTTTATCAGGTTTAGCCTTTGCAAATTTGACTAAATCAGCTACTTGGAGGATTCGCTTTAACGAGCCTATATCTGACAGGTCTAATTCTGCCGACGATAGATTCTTGATTATTTCGTCTGTGGTAGATTCCAGAGCAGATATTTCATATCTGTCTTCTAGATACTGTCTGATTATAAATGTCAGGTTACTTTGGTACGCTTTAATTTTTCCTTTTTGCCATAATTGCTCTTGTCTCAAGTTATATAGTGCATCGAGAGCCTTTTTATGAGCTGGAATAATCACTTTTATTACTTCGATTTCTTTTTCCTCTGCACCTGCAGCACCATTCCATTTTTTGAATAACCAGTAAGCTATCCCTATCAATAAAAGACCACCAATGAGATAAATGTATAACAAGAAGTCACTGATGTTTTTAGCTTCCATCAGTATAGGTTTGATAGGTTCAATTTCAAGAGAATCCTGTGATATATCACTCACGCCCAATGGAGGCGCAATAAATATGGAAGCTTGAGCTCTTTCATAAATTTGTTCTTGCTGGCCATTTCCTGCGATTAAAATGGGAGGAATCAAAATGATATTAGTTCCTGGATCCCAAAATTTTAACTGGAATGAATTCTCATATAAGACTTTGGAGCCTACAGTGGTCATAGTCCATTTCAACTCCTTACCTGCGAATTCTAGATCATCATCCAAATTTTGCCATTGACCCATATCGAGGATTTCAAAATCTGCGATTACTGGTGGCGTAGACCCTGAGGTATCATTAGGATTAGATTTGAATGATTGAAGCGCAGAGTATATAGAGTCTAAAAAGACTTTGGATACTGCTAATATTTCTTCGTTATTAGAAGTTTCAACACTCAAAGTGAATGATGTCACATTACCGATCGGGATAGTATCTTGATCAAATGCCCCTGTCACTTGTACCTGGGAGTAACATAGAGAGATACTAGATAATATGATGAGTAATACCCTAATCATCGATTCCTACTTTTAAAGAATCTTAAGAGGTGTTTCACATAGTCCTCTCGAGTATTGATATCTATAGTTGAAGCTCCCGCTTTCCTAAAGGCACTGGTGTAATATTCTTTGTGCTTATTAAAATGTTGCTGGTAAGCATCTCTGACTGACTTAGACGACGTATCTATTAGCTGGCTTTCTCCTGATTCAGCATCTTTAACTTTCACAAGACCCACTTTAGGTAACCTCTCTTCAAGGTCATCATAAACCTTGACCCCAATTATGTCATGCCGCTTAGCAGCTACTCTCAATGCATCTTCATAAGGTGCACTGACATAGTCCGACAGCACAAATGCTATAGATCTCTTCTTAACCACATTATTCAGATACTTCAGCGCTTCGGACAAATCAGTTTTTTGGTGATTTGGTTTGAAGTAAATCAATTCACGAATGATTCTCAGGATATGTTGCCTTCCTTTTTTTGGCGGTATATACTTTTCAACGTGATCCGTAAATAGGATTGCTCCAACCTTATCATTGTTAGTTAGGGCAGAAAAAGAAAGAGTTGCACAAATTTCAGTATTGATCTCGCTTTTGAATTGATTCACAGTCCCAAAAAAAGAGGATTTACTCATATCAATTAGGAATACTACAGTAAGCTCCCGTTCTTCTTCGTAAACTTTGATATAAGGATCTCCGGTTCGGGCAGTTACGTTCCAATCTATATTCCTAATGTCATCACCGTATTGATAATTTCGGACTTCGCTAAATGACATTCCCCTCCCTTTGAACGTGCTACTATATTCTCCCGAAAAAAGATGCTTACTAAGCTCCTTCGTCTTAATTTCTATTTTCCGAACTTTCTTGAGTATTTCAGTGGTGTCCATATTATGCTTTCTTTTTGATGAAGGTATTTACACTCTTGTTATTAATGAAGCCTTCAAGTTCTGTATAGGTTACGACTATCGATCGTCTACCGAATAGCGTATTGAAGTCTGTAAAAAATAAGATACCCGTGCTGCTCAGTACGTAATGTTTGAAATGTTCTTTTTTCAATACAGATTGAATTTGTTTCTCCTCTTTGATCATTCTGCCTCTCTTTATTTTACCCAGATATTGATCTAAGAAAAAAGCATAATCAAAGTCAGATCTGAGTAAGTCATTGATCTTATAAAACTTGGATTTATTTCGATCAAAAATGAAAGGAATGGTTACCACATTATTAGACATGTTGCCTGAGTAATATAAATATCCAGAGATGATCTTCTTGCTCAAGGCAGTAAGAAAGAAGTCCCCATGAACGAACTGCTTATTTTCATCCTCTTCATTATTACTATAGGTATTAAATAACTCTCTGGCCGTTTTTACTTTGGATCTTACCCAGGTATCAAACTCCTTGTCTGATAATATTGGATAGATAAAACCATAATAACTCTGCATATCATAATAGCTGTCAAAAGCATAAGAGATTTTCTCGGCAGGACGATAATTCATAGTGCCTATGGTAATGTTCTGTTCGAGTTTCGCCCACATAAATTCCAGAGTATTATGTGTTTTTATTTTTGGATGCTCTTCATAGCAATCCTTTTTGATGCAATCAAAGCTGGCCCATTTCAAATCGTCATAATGGTCGCCAATAACGAATGATTTATGATTTGGCCTAATGAATAGCTCTTCTTTCTCATCTGAGCACTGATATAAGATGAGTTCATCATTTTCATGCGAAGCATTAGAGATGCTCATGTAGTCTGACCCATCAGTATCTGATTTGATCCAATTGGTATGGTTGTTATTCAACTTTCCTTTAAATGTACCAATGATCATATGGTACTCATCGTACTCATATAGCGTAATATCATTTCCAACAATATCACCTAATAGCTCAGATTTAAATTTATTTTCAGCATATTCTACATGGCCATAAGCTTCAGTTTTATTTTTAAGGTTTACTGATATCTTAACAGGAACTATTCTGTTATAGTGTCCAGCCCATTCTATGAATTCAAACTCTTGAAGTTCACCGACCTTTTGCAGACGATCTAATGTGGGTTGTGCATGGAACGTTAAAGTCCAGAACACAACTAATATGACACCGAATATCTGTTTCACTAATCTATTGTATCTACTATGGGACTTCCACAGAATTAAGGATACCTGTAATGATATCTTCTTGTGTTATGTTTTCAGCTTCTGCTTCATAAGTTATTCCGATACGGTGTCGTAAGACATCCTTACAGATATTCCTGACATCATCTGGTATAACATATCCTCGACCTTGCATAAAGGCATATGCTCTTGCTGCCAAAGCTAGATTGATACTTGCTCGAGGTGAGCCTCCATAGCTTATTAAACCTTCTAATTTTTGAAGGTTATAATTTTTGGGATTTCTCGTTGCGAATACTATGTCTAATATGTATTGTTCTACTTTTTCATCCATATAGATCTTACGGACTGTTTGACGTGCCTTCAAGATCTTTTCGGGTGATACAACAGCATTTACTTTTTTAGAAATAAGACCTCTGATATTTCTTCTGATGATTTCTAACTCCTCTGCTTTAGTTGGATAGCCAACATTGATTTTGAGCATGAAACGATCCGTCTGCGCTTCAGGTAGAGGATAGGTTCCTTCTTGCTCTATTGGATTCTGCGTAGCTAGTACTAAGAACGGTTCTGCTAATTTGAAGGTCTCTTTCCCTATGGTAACTTGTCTTTCTTGCATCGCTTCCAGCAGGGCACTTTGAACCTTGGCTGGTGCTCTATTGATTTCATCCGCCAGAATAAAGTTTGAGAATATTGGCCCTTTTCGGATCGAAAACTCATTACTTTTCTGGTTGAATATCATGGTACCCAAGATATCTGCTGGTAATAGGTCCGGAGTGAACTGAATACGATTAAAACTTACATCAATGATTGATGATAATGTTTTAATGGCTAATGTTTTCGCTAAACCGGGCAACCCCTCTAATAGAATATGACCGTCGCTCAGGAGACCAAGTAAGAGCCTATCCATCATGTGGGATTGTCCAACTATGATTTGATTAGCTTCTGTTCTGATATCTTCGATGATAGCACTATCCGCTTGCGCTTGCTGGTTTAATGCTTCTATATCTACTGATGCTTGCATGTTAATGATATGTTCTTTGAATCTTTTAATGTCTTGAATGACAAATTTCTCATGTCCAGCAGACAAAGTTAATTTTCAACTACTGGTTTAACAGAACTTTGAGAATTAAAAACGCTACTATCTACTTGGATATATTTTGGTTTAGGTGGCACTGGAGGGCTATATAAACTATCATTTATCGGATTTAGAAACATGGCCTCAATTATAGAATCGACATAAATTTCTGCCTCTAAGAAAGCTTGTGCTTCACATTCTTTCTGCTTTTTTGACTTCAATGTCTCTATTTTAATGTTTATTTCTGCTATGGCCTGTTGTTGTAGATCATCTTTTGATGGTCCACAAGAAACCATTAAAAGGCATACCAATATGATTAGTAGCTTATTCACTTAATTCTGTTATTATCTTTTTTTCTATGATCAATAATGAATCAATGGCCTTTTGTTTCAATTTAGGGTTTTCTACTTGGCATAATGAATCTAACTCTTCAATAATCCCCGCTTTACGCTTAGCGAACATTGTATCACTCATATACTTGACCTCAGGACTGAGCACCTGTTTGCCGCCGGAGTCTCCACAGGATGCAAAAAGACAAAGTGAGATGAGGAGTGATAAGAACCTATAACTCAATGTTCTTTCTTTTGAGTTCGAACTGCTCACCCAGATAGAGTTTTCTAACCACCGGATCTTCCGCTAATTGCTCTGAAGTACCGGTTCTTAAGATAGACCCATCTACCATTAGATAGGAGCGATCGGTAATAGACAAGGTCTCCTGGACATTATGATCTGTGATTAGGATTCCTATGTTTTTTGTTTTCAACCTGGCCACGATATACTGGATGTCTTCTACAGCGATAGGATCTATCCCTGCGAATGGCTCATCCAATAGAATAAATTTAGGATCAGTAGCAAGGGCTCGAGCAATCTCTGTTCGCCTACGTTCACCTCCTGATAAAGAATCTCCGAGATTATTCCTCACCTTTTCAAGACCAAATTCTTCAATCAAGCTCTCAGCTTTAGTGAGGCGATCTGATTTGGTTAATTGAGTTATTTCTAATACTGCTAAAAGATTATCATAGACACTTAATTTTCTGAATACGGAGGCTTCTTGGGGTAAATAACCTATACCCATACGAGCCCGCTTATACATGGCCATCGTAGTAATTTCATGATCATCAAGATATACCTGTCCGTTATTAGGCTTAACGAATCCAACGATCATATAGAAGCTAGTAGTCTTTCCGGCGCCATTGGGCCCCAATAGACCAACAATTTCACCTTGTTTCACTTCTAAAGAGACGGATTTAACAACGGTTCTATTACCGTATATTTTATTGAGATTCTGTGCTTTCAGTACTTTCATCTATCGTATCGAGATTACTCAGATCTATTTGTTTTTGGATGATCCAATTGCCTTTCACATTCTCCAAAGGTAGTTCAAAGTATTTTTCGGATTGTCGTTTATTTAGATAGTTGCCAGGATCCCACTTGCAATTGCTATTCAGGTCTTCTGTAATTCTAAGGCTGAATGAACCTGGAGTAAGTTGACTTTTAATTAAGGTTGTGTCTGAAAATACCTGATAATCCTGTATGACATTATTCTTTTCATCAATTAGACTGATATGGTACGAACCTTCTGGCAATTGAGTATTGATACATTCTAATTGCACAGATCCAAAATCTTCTAAATCGGCGATTGTGATGTACTGTTCAATTGTATCATGAGTATGCTGCCATATGTCCGATATGGCACCTGGTAAGAGGGTTAGTCTTAACTTCTGTCCAGTCACTACTGTAGGTGAGATCATAACGGATAGTGCATTATCATCATTTACTATAATCTCGGCTGTTACGATGGTATTACTCATAGTGTCGATTAATCCTATTAGACTAAGGTTGATACTATCCACTGGGTAAGTGACCGTAAGTTCGATATCACCATTAGGATGTAGGCCGATGTCATCTGAAGGCTCGGTGATCGTGACTTCGATTTTTTCTTCAAGAGGCTCTACCGATCTATTGTTAATTCTGGTGGATATGGTGTCTTCACCGAACTTGATATTGATTTTTGTGAGGTTGGCAGGATAATACCAGAGATTAATCAGATTATCTGCCTGGTAATTAAATGCATAGGAAATGCTATCGCTGTTCAGGACAGTGATAGATCCAAGTGGGATTTTTTGGTCGAATTCTAGTTTAATTTGCCCTCGAGCAAGTGCTTCATAACCCACATAACGAGGCTGTGATTGCTCCATAAATGATTCTAAGGATAAATCGTAATAGCTACTGTCAGTCAGATAGATAAGAGAATCAATGAACCCTATTTCTTCGCCTTGATCATAGGTGTAATTTAGGTTTTGATCATTGAGGACGAAAAGTTTGAATGTATCGGCTCTAAGGTTTTTAATTTCAAAGTCTCCTGATTCATTCGTTCGGGCAAAATAGAAAGGTTTTTCCTTATACACTATGGAATCAGAACTAGACTCATATAACATGACCAAAAACTCTTTAGATGGTTCTTGAGTTTTCGCATCAATCACATTTCCACGTATGCTTAACGAATCAATGTAATCCCCAGTTGAGAATACCAAAGTGAAATTTTCCAGTTTGTTACTCTCGGTGAAGTCCACTATTGCCTCTCCGAAATTGATGACGTAAGTGGCATTTTCTTTAAGAATTTCTTTTTCATCAAATTCGAAATTGAGTGTGCTCAATCTTTCTTCGACTTTTGGCGTGTAAGTAAGCGGTGGGGTGATTATAATTTGTTTGATAGGGTCTCTTAAGGCTATGAACTCATCAAAGACTAAACTGATTTTTTGTTTTTCAAATCTGATCTGATTATTAGGAGAAGATAAAGCAGTATCTAACACAGGAGGATTCTCATCTTTCGGCCCTCCCGTTAAGGGAATCTGATTATAGCACGATTGTAATAGGCACATGATCCCTGTACAGATGATAAGGGCCAAGACCATCTTTCTTAATAATCTCAATACTTTCTATTTCGTGGATGATAATTCATGATCGCATCTCGTAAGAATTGGGTGTCCAGATGTGTATATATCTCTGTGGTAGTTATGGACTCATGTCCAAGCATATCTTGTACCGCTTTTAAGTCTGCACCTCCTTCGACAAGATGAGTGGCAAATGAGTGCCTAAAGGTATGAGGACTAATGGACTTATCTATGCCTGCATCTTTTACAGATTGTTTGATCATGAGGTATATCATCACTCTGGTTAGCTGCTTGCCACGCCTATTGAGAAAGATGAAGTCAACATGATCTGGGTGTATGGTTTTCATTTGCCGTCTAACGCTATTAACATAGATATCTACAAATTGAATCGCACTCCGTCCGATAGGTATGATCCTTTCTTTATCGTTTTTGCCTATGACTTTAACCAGGCCTAAGTCAGGGTAATAATTACTGAGTTTGAGATTGATTAATTCTGTTACCCGTAATCCACAAGCATATAGGGTTTCAAGGATTGCTCTATTTCTTTGACCTTGAGGATGGCTTAAATCTATATTTGATATAATTGACTCAATCTCTTCATAGCTCAGAACATCTGGAATTTTTCTTCTCAGTTTTGGTCCCTCTAAGAGCTCTGATGGGTCATCGCTGATGATGTCTTCTAAGAGCAGATATCTGTAGAAAGCCTTAATGCCTGAAATAATGCGTGCTTGACTTTTGTCTCCTAAACCGAGCTCATTCAGCCAATGAACAAAGTGTTCTAAGTCATAATAGTCTATCTCCGTCACATTCTTGTTGCAATCAGTTAAGTCAATCCAGCGGATTAACTTATCAACGTCATCCTCATAGGCCGCAATGCTATTCTTAGATAGACTACGTTCTAGCATTACATACGATATAAATCCACTTTTATAGATATCCCAACTCATTGTGGTACGATTTTAAAGTACATTTAGACTCCTAAATATTATTTTAGAATTTCTGGTATTCCTTAAACGTCTGAAAGGCCAGGTTCATTGAATCGATATTATGTTA
>CACLQQ010000052.1 GCA_902609095.1 uncultured Bacteroidota bacterium
TAGCGGTATCTTCTCCGGTTACATCATCTACCTCCGTAGATAGTTGTATATCATTAGCATCATAGAACATGATGATGTTACCTAATCCTAAGTGACCTGCAATTCGTCCAGCACCTTGAGATATCTCTTCTTGTATACCACCATCAGAAATATAGATATAGGTCTTATGCTCTACAGCTTTACCAAACCTGGCTGCTAAGAATCTCTCTGCGATCGCAGACCCAATCCCAAAGGCATGACCTAAACCTAAAGGTCCAGATGTATTTTCTATACCTCTTTCTATATCTACCTCTGGGTGACCTGGGGTAGGACTCCCCCATTGTCGGAAGTTCTTTAAATCATCGATACTGTAATTTCCAGTCAATGCCAATGTACTATACAGCATCGCAGACATATGACCTGCATCTAAGTAGAATCGGTCCCTCATCGCCCATCCCATGTCAGTAGGATCGTACTTAAGGAACTCAGTATATAATATATGCATGAAGTCTGCCCCTCCCATAGGTCCTCCAGGGTGTCCAGAGTTTGCCTTCTCCACCATTGCTGCTGACAAAATCCTGATATTGTCAGCAGATTTAATAGAAACTTCGTTAGGATTCATATGAATAGAAATCTATTGTGATCAAATCGAGCGCAAGGTATGAATCTTTAATAGTTTTAGACTTTGCTATCTTAATCTATTTGCGTTGAATTTTAACTCCCTCTATTAGAACTGTGGCCAACTCATCCATCTCATGTTTGGTATTGTACACATTAGGTGACACCCTGATGTTATTACCTCTATATGATAGAATAAAACCTTCATTATCTAATAACTTTTGCATTCGACCTAAATCAATGTCATCCATTAACTGAATTCCAACGAGATGATGAGCTCTTTTACTCTCTGCGGAAAAACTAAAACCATGAGATTCTAACCGAGTGTAGGCCTCATGATTTATATGTTTACAATAGTTCTGAATATATTCTGGGCTCCACTCAATCAGTTGTAATACTCCATATTTAGCTATCGGAACATTGATAAAACTTGGAGCCTCTCCCATATCATAGCGATGAGCTTTGGGCTTATAATCATTTTGATAGTTTACCAGACCAGAAAAATCATCACTATTCTTTCTATTGATCCAACTTTGTTCTACCGGTATGCCATGACAGAGTTCATCAGAGAAGTAAGCCATACCTAAAGCGTATGGACCCATCAACCACTTATAAGAGCTGGCTACTAAAATATCTGCCCTTATTTCTGACTGATCAAAAGGTAAGGCCCCAAAGGACTGTGTACCATCAATAATCAAATATCCATTATGCAAGTCGAGCTTCTTTCGCATTTCTGCTAATTCGAACTTCGTTCCATCGGCCCAATGGGTGTGAGATATTGCAACCAGCAGGGTATCATTGTCAATTGCGTCAATGATTTCTTGATTCCATCGATCAGCTTTGTCCGTTGAGTTAAGTGGATAAACTACATGTAGTTGTAAATCATGTTCTTTGGCATAGTCATGCCAAATATAATAGTTGCTCGGAAACTGTTCTGCTGGTAAAATAATCTTTCTCCCTCTCCTCGAATCAATGGCTCTAGCCGCATTAGCCATACCGTAAGACACCGAAGGAGTGATCGATATATTCTGCCAATCTGGAATATTTAACAATTCAGCATAAGCCTCTTTTAGTTCAACTACATCTTCAAAAAAATGATGCATTCTAAAATTATAAGGCTTCGACTTAAGTCTTAGTGCCTCCTCTCCTAACTTAAGAGCACCATTTAGTAATGGTGACATGTAAGCTCCATTAATAAACTTCACATTATCATTCAGAGAAAAGTAACTTCGTTTACAACTTAACATAAATCAGTATATCCAGTAAAATTAACTATTATTTAAGACGGACCTGTATACTTTGATCTAAAGAAAACGATTGAAAAAACTCATGATTTACTTACGCAAGCATCTCAAAAAGGAGCGGATGTAATAGTGTTCGGTGAATGTTGTTTATCAGGTTATCCCGTATGGCTAGACATATGTTCAGATTTGAACCTTTGGGATGATGAACATATCAAGATCTTGTGGAGTAAAATGTATCATAGTTCTATCCATATCAAAAGTCCATTGTTTCAGGACCTTAAACATCATGTTAAGGAATTAGGAGTTCATGTTATCATCGGTGCAAATGAAAAGGTTAATTCTGGTAGTGGCAACGGAACTTTATATAATAGCATTTTAACCATTGATAAGCGCGGCGAACTCTGTAACCATCACAGGAAATTAATGCCCACCGATACAGAAAAATTAGTTCACGGATTAGGTGATGGAACAGGTCTTAGGTCTATACGCACCTCTAATGGAAAGATTGGCTCCTTAATATGTTGGGAGCATTGGATGCCTCTAACTCGGCAAGCCATGCATATTGAAGGAGAAGACTTACTCATTTCCCTATGACCTCATTTTAAAGCATTACACCAAGTAGCAAGCCGTCATTATGCTCATGAAGGTCGATGCTATGTGGCTGCAGTAGGTCAAGTCATATATCTATTGGAGTTACCTAAAGGATTAACGATCTCACCAAAAATCAATAACCCAGAAGATCAGATTATCTTATCATGCGAGGAGGAAGTGCTGTATATGGTCCTGATAGATTTTAACGGAACCTTTAAGTTGTGAGAGGAAAATTATAATGACAGAATTAGATCTATCCTCATGTGTTGGAGAGCGAATGAACTTAGATGTAACAGGACACTATCAACGATCCGATGTATTCAATCTATCTATCAATCGTTCAAGATTATCCGAAGGATAAATCAGTAAAACCGAACATAGTTTTAAACTCGGCAATAATCAAACCTATCACTTCTTGACGATCTACTTCGCGACCTAATTCTTGAGAGATGCTGGTTACAGATTTATCTTGGTCATTGATTCCACATGGAATGATATTATTAAAAAAATTCAAGTCAGTATTTATATTGAGAGCAAATCCGTGCATACTGACCCATTTGCTCATATGAATTCCAATAGCACAGATCTTACGTTTATTCGGAGAATCCGCATCCAACCAGACGCCAGTAAACTCTTTTATTCTGTCGCCTTTTATACTATAGTGAGCTAATGCATTGATCACAATCTGTTCAAGCTCTCTGACAAAGCGATGTAAGTCATTATAAAAATGATCCAAATCAAATATTGGATAAACGGTCACTTGACCTGGCCCGTGGTAAGTAATATCGCCTCCTCTATTAATCTTATAAAAAGTAACATTTTGTGCTGCAAGCTCTTCACTTGAAGTGATCAAATTAGCCTCATCTCCAGATTTCCCCAAGGTATAAACAGACGGATGTTCACATATTAACAGATGATTTGCCTTATCCAACATACCGCTCTTCTTACTTTTAATTAAGCCATGTTGTAGATGAGATTGAAGCTCCCACACTTCCTCAAAATTATGGTCCTGTCCTATTTGAGTTATAATTAATGACGGTATCGACATGAATTACTTAGTTATATTCTTAACTGTAAGTAGATTAAGCGCATTTGGTTCTAAACCTTGAACTGATTTACTAACGAATAATGCCGTTTCATCGTAGAATAAGAAGATCACCGGTGCTTCTGCTACAATCATCGAGTCTAATTTTTGATAAGACCTAACTTTATCTTTTGGGTCTGATACAGTCATTACTGAATGATACAGCTCATCAAATTCTATATTCTTGAATCTGGTATAATTAGGAGGAGCAGGGTTCTCTCCATAAAACATAGATAAGAAACTCTCACCATCAGGGTAATCCGCGATCCAAGATGCTCTAAATAATGACACCTCACCTTTTCTCATCGCATCTCTGAGTGCCGCCGACTTCATAACCTCAATTTCAACTTTCAGCCCTAGATATTCCCATTGTTTGGCGATATAAGTGGTCAAGTCTAAGTAATCCTTACTGGTATTAATAAGTAAAGGATGTGATAATTCATCCAAAGTAAATCTTGATAAAAGCGACTGAGCGAGATCTAAATCATAATCATACCCCTTAACAACATCTGGATCATAAGCAGGAAGTCCTCTGGTTATAACTCCAGCATCCGCAGGTTTTCCCACACCATTTCTAAGGCTGTTGATCATTAGAGTTCTATCTATACCGTAATTTAAAGCCTGGCGAAACTCTTTGTACTTCAATAATGAATGAGCTCCAGTAGCATTCGGATTAATACCTAAATATTCAAAATTCAAATAAGGGCTTTTGATGAAATTAACATCTTCGTATTTCGAGCGTAAATTACCTTCTGGGCTTAGTGCCGTATTGATATAACCCGATTCTAATCCAGAAAAAAAATCAATTCGTTTATTTACCAATTCTAAAAATGCAACACTTCTTTCTCCAATGAAACTGGCCCGAACACCATTCAAATTACTCGTAAAACTGGAGTCACGCCACTCAAAGTAGTTTTCATTTCTCAATAAAAATAGGCCTTGATTAACATCCCAATGTTTGAACATGAACGGTCCCGTACCTACTGGATTTCTATAAAAATCATTACCGTAGTATGTTACACATTCCTTGGGAAGTACTGAGCAATACTGCATCGTTAGTAAACTCAAAAAAGGTGCAAAAGGTCGGATTAGATGAATAGTAAAAGTTTGATCATCGATAATTGTAAATGGAGTGCTCGATAACTTATTCTCAAAAATCCAGGAACCAGGAGCATTGAGTATGGTATCTCGCAATCTGCTTAAGCTATAAATCACATCATGTGCCGTAACTACACGATCTTGATTTTCGATACAATCATTGTGATGGAAGGCAACATCATCACGCAGATGAAATGTATAATTTAAACTGGCAGAATCAATAGTCCACCTCTCCGCAAGAGATGGAACTATTTTAAGCTCAGCATCTAAGGCTACCACAGTTGAAAACAAGTGGTAAGTCGCCCAGATATTATTTTGACTCTTCGCAAAAGCAGGATCTAAGGAGGTGATACTATTATGTTGATTATAGTGAAACACTTTAACATCCGACTGCTTCTCAGAACAGCTAAAGATTCCTAAAACAAATAGAAACAGAATAAGGAACTTGAATATCATATTATGTTGTTGCTCCAAAATTGAGTGTAAAATATAATCTCGACTTAAATAATTTTTATAGTTCTTTGTAATCGTTTGCAGCGATATAAAAGTTTATAGATGAAAATAAGATTCTTAGGCCAAAATGGCTTCGTCTTCGATTTTAATGGAAAGACAATATTAGTTGATCCATTCATTAGTGCTAATCCCTTAGCAATAGACATTAATATTATCGATTTAAACCCCGACTATATCCTTGTAACCCATGGCCACCAAGATCATGTGCTAGATGTAGAGCAAATTGCAAAAGCAAACAATAGCACTGTAATCTCTAATTATGAGATTGTTAGCTGGTTTGGACAAAAAAAGATTAGTGGACATCCTATGAATCACGGTGGTCAATGGAAGTTTGACTTTGGTACAGTCAAGTACGTGAATGCTGTTCACTCAAGCGTACTCCCAGACGGAACCTATGGAGGCAACCCTGGAGGATTCGTCATATGGGACGACAATATATGTTTCTATATAGCAGGAGATACTGCGTTAACATGGGACATGAAGTTGATACCGGTGACATGCCCAACGCTAGATTTCGCTATTCTACCTGTAGGGGATAATTTCACTATGGGTGTTGATGATGCCATCATTTGCTCAGACTTTATTGAGTGCAATAATATTGTGGGATGTCATTATGATACATTTGGATTTATCGAAATAGATCATATGGAGGCAAAAGAAAAGTTTGGCTTAGCTGGCAAAACGCTGCATTTACTCGATGTGGGACAGACAATGGATATATAGAGAATGGGAAAAATAATATCTATAGCAAATCAGAAAGGTGGAGTTGGAAAAACAACAACTGCCATTAATTTAGCCGCTGCCTTAGCTGTTCTTGAAAAGAATGTCTTGTTAGTTGACTCTGATCCTCAAGCTAATTCCACAAGCGGTGTTGGAGTAGATGAGAACCAGGTTGAGTTGGGCTTATATGACTGCTTAGTTGATCCGAGCGTTATTAAAGATACCATTGTATCCACTGATGTTCCTAACTTAGATTTGCTACCATCAACAATTGATTTAGTCGGAGCAGAAATCGAGCTCGTTACAAAAAATAAGCGAGAATATGCCATGAAAAAGGCTCTCAAAAAAGTAAAGAGCGATTACGATTATATTATTATAGATTGTCTACCCTCTCTTGGATTAATCACGATCAATGCTCTAACAGCGTCAAACTCAGTAATTATTCCAGTGCAGTGCGAGATATTCTCTTTGGCAGGTTTGGGCAAGCTCAAAAAGACAATATCAGGTATCAAAAATCAATTCAATAATAAGCTGGAGATAGAAGGCATTCTATTAACCATGTATGATAAGCGCCTTAGAATGGCCAATATAGTTTTTGATCAGATTAATGCCTTAGTGAGTGATCATATATATGATACTATAATTCATAGAAATTCTAAGATTGGAGAGGCTCCAAGCGTAGGAAAACCAATCATCATGTATGACGTAACCAGTAAGGGTGCCCGAAACTTCCTGAACTTGGCTACAGAGTTTTTGAAACATAACAATGATAAGGATCAGGTCGAAGCCTAATAGATATGAGTTCTAAGAAAAAAAAGGAAATAGGAAAAGGGATCAGGGCTCTACTTGCCAATATGGAGCAAGAGAATTCAAGCACACCAGTTAAAAGTGAAGGTAAGGGTAATGTAGAAGTGGAAATCCAATTAATTGAAGCCAATCCTTTTCAGCCCCGTACTGAGTTTGATGAAGAACAGTTAGCTGATCTGAGCGTATCGATCAAAACATTTGGCATTATCCAACCTATTACTCTCCGGAGGTTAAATGATAAAAAATATCAGATTATCTCTGGAGAACGTAGATGGAGAGCGTCTCAAATGGCTGGACTTAAAAAGATTCCTGCCTATGTAAGAGATGCAGATGACCAGGGCATGCTCGAAATGGCATTACTCGAAAACATCCAACGCTCTGATCTAAATCCATTAGAAGTTGCCATAAGTTATCAAAGGCTACTGGATGAATGTGATCTCACTCACGAAGAACTATCTCAGAGATTAGGTAAGAAAAGAAGCTCAATCAGTAATTATCTCAGAGTTTTGAAGCTATCTCCTTCTTCACAGAAGGCTCTCAAAATGGAACACATCTCGATCGGGCATGCTAAAATATTGGTAGGTATAGAGCCAATTGAAAGACAGATAGGAATACTCGAGGAGATATTGAGTAAAGGACTTTCGGTAAGAGCGACAGAGCGATTAATCGAATCAAAAAAAAGTAATAGCTCTACTAATAGCGGATCTAAGAAGGATATTCATCCAGAGGTGAGGAAATATCAAGATAATCTCTCTGAAAAAATTGGAGGTAAAGTAGCCATCACCCGAAATGATAAGGGAAAAGGAAGTATCAAGATAAACTTTAAGAATGATCAGGAGCTCAACCAGATTATGGACATATTGCTATAGGAGCTTACTCTTAATTCTCTTAACAACTGGGAGCTATCAAGGCCTCTTTGCTCAAGCGCCACAGCAAGCGCCTGCTCAAAAGAAAGATAAACAGAGTTCATTCAATAAAATATTCAATGGACAGCCCGGTAAGGCGGCGATGTATAGCCTCATCCTCCCAGGAGCTGGTCAAGTCTATAATCGCAGCTATTGGAAAGTTCCTATAGTATGGGCTGGCGAAGGATACGCCATATATGACTTAAACCAAAGCATACAACGATTTAATCAGTTTAATGCATGCCACTTGGCCTTAGCAAGCGGAGAATTAGACAATCCCATCTGTAATGGTGAAACCAATGTCTCAAATGCGTTCAACAATTCTCAAGCAACAAGAAGCGATAAAGAGACTGCCTGGATAATTGTTGGCGTTGCCCACTTGCTTAATGTTTTCGACGCTTTCGTACATAGGCATCTGATAAACTTTGACACCAAAGATGATATCAGCATAATTGTAGATCAACAATCCTCTTGGCATTCTCCTCAGTTTACACTTGCCAGAATCCGAATTCCATTGAATTAAGTTTATTCTACCCAAATGGTAAATTTGAATCTTACGATATTCGCATTGTCATATTACCACTCAGCTGAGATAGTCTTTAACAAGTCCCTTCTTTACTTTAATAACTACCGATCATATAAAGGTGAATCATAATTTCCTTTAAGAGGAATAATCTTTAAAATCAGAAGTATGCAATGATTCAATGACAAGCTCCTCTTTCTGAGTAATGTTATTATACTCCTATCATAGCGCCTTTCAATACATTTCGAGGGCTATCTAGTGCAAGACTTTTTCTCTGATATGGTAATATCAAATATATAGCTTGGTTGAAGCAGAACTTCCTGCTTGAGAAAAATCTTCTTTTTCTGATCCTGTATGTTAATTCATTCCACCGATTCGAAATACAATTTTAAAATTATATACAGGTCATACTTACCTGCAGATTTAAGTGTAAGGATATTTGCCATCCTTATCTGTAAATGGGTATCAACAATTTTAGTCTTTCCCTCTATAGTCAAAGCGACTTCAGCATCTTTGATAAATCCTCGGTTTCCATTTTAATAGATATACCCGTCTAATTCAATCTGACCGAATATTGAAAATGTCATGGAAAAGAAAAGAATTGAAATTATAAGTCGAAGCATCACATAAGATCTACGATTGAAAATCATAGTATTAAATCTTTCAAAAACTGATAATAAAATAAGTTAGAAAGCGACTCCTATGGTGAAATCTAAATATGAAATAAATAATCGCGACATATGGATTAATTTTGGGTCAAAATACACTATTGATGCGTATTGTCTTTATGGGCACACCTGATTTTGCCATTCCATGTTTAGATATTTTAGTTAAAAGCGAACATGATGTGGTAGCCGTGATTACAGCTACAGACAAATATGGTGGCAGAAGACGTAAACAATTAATACAGTCTGCAGTCAAAAAATATGCAGTAGAAAACAACATACCTGTATTACAACCTCCTAATCTCAAAAACCCACAATTTATAGAAGATCTAAGAAGCTATCAAGCAGATCTCCAAATCGTAGTTGCATTTAGAATGCTGCCTGTGGTAGTCTGGGATATGCCAGCATTAGGTACTTATAATCTACATGGCTCATTGTTACCTCGATATAGAGGCGCAGCACCAATCAACTGGGCGATTATAAATGGAGATCAAAATACTGGGGTGACTACATTCAAATTAAAGCATGAGATTGATACTGGTTCAATTACTTTTCAAAAGTCGGTAAAAATTTATAAAAATGATAATGTTGAGACCGTCCATGATCGCATGAAGACAGTTGGTGCTGAGATTATTTTGAAAACTGTTCAGCACATATCTTCTGGCAAAATAGAGCTTAGGGAACAAAACAATGCATTAGTCACCAAGGCTCCCAAAATCTTTCATAAAGATTGCCATATTGATCCATGCAAAGATGTTCTTCACAACTATAATTTGATCAGAGGTTTAAGTCCTTATCCAACGGCATGGACTACACTCGGTGATAAGGAGTTGAAAATATTCAGTGCTTTATATAGTTATGAAAACCATAATCATGAGCCTGGGTCCTTTATCTATGTCAAGAGATCAAAAAAGTTAATATATTATGTCTCTAAAGGATACTTGGAGTTAGTCGATGTGCAAATGGAAGGGAGGAAAAGAATGTTGGTCAAAGACTTTATGAATGCATTTGACTTAAAACAGAATAACTTACCATTTCGATTATTAGATTAATTGCATTACTAAATGATAGTTTAGGGCCAATAGTGCACTGTACAAAATCAATTGCTTGTGCTGACGAGCCGCCTGAATAATCGAGACCTCCAGACATGTAGCCTAATGATATGAAGATCAATGCTAACACTAACGGGAAGAAACATTTTTGCGTCGACTGATTTTTCATTTACGCTTATAAAACTACAACAACTCAAAGACGACTGTAGATCTAAAAAGGTTACACAAAAGTTAAATTATATTAATGCAGGTATACTATCGACTAATTGCCGTGTGTAATTAGATTGAGGATCATCAATAATATCGTCAGCAGATCCAGTTTCTATTATAATGCCGTCTTTCATAACAATGATATTATCACTGATGTAGTGAACTACCGACAAGTCATGGCTGATAAATATGAGACTCAGATTCAATCTACCTTTTAACTCATCTAATAAATTTAAAATCTGAGCTTGAATAGACACATCAAGTGCCGATAAACTTTCATCACAAATTAAAATCTCTGGTTCTAAAGCAAGAGCCCTTGCTATGCATACCCTCTGTCGCTGACCACCAGATAATTCATGTGGATATCGAGCATAATAACTCGAGTCTAGGCCAACTTCATCTAATAACTGATTTACTCTTTTCCCAGCCCCTCCAGGTCTCAACTTATGAAAGCTAATAGGTTCTAAAAGAGCCTTGCCAATAGTCATACGAGGATTCAATGAACCATACGGATCCTGAAAAATGATCTGAATCTTTCTTCTTAGTTCTTTATTCTTTGATAATATCCGTTTTGATATTTTAACTCCTTGATACTCCATTTCGCCTTTACTCGCTTCTACTACTCCGCTTATACATTTGGCGATTGTTGATTTACCCGAACCAGATTCACCAACTATTCCTAAAACTTCTCCACGATGCAAATCAAAAGACACATTAATAACCGCAGTGAAATATTTCTTTCGTTCAAATAAGGTTAAGGGGTTTGTTCGGTATTTAACACTTAGCTGTTTCACCGATAAGACAATTTCATCCTTATCAAGAGCACCTTGAGGCCTATGAGTCTTAGAGTAAGCCCCAGACATGATTTCACCAACTGTCGGCAATACAATGTCATTATAAGAAGGCTTGGGACGACAAGCCAGCAATGCTTTAGTATAGGGAGATTTAGGTCGATCAAAGCAATCAGGCAAAACTCCTTGCTCCAAAATATCCCCACGATACATTACGACTACCTTATTGCATAGTTGAGCTACTAAATCAAGATCATGACATACAAATATCAAGGCAAGGTTCCGCTCTACAACGATACTCTTGAGTAATTCGATCACTTTCTTTTGAACGGTTACATCGAGTGCAGTGGTAGGTTCATCACAAATCAATACCTTGGGATTTCCAGCAAGAGCCATGGCTATGTTCACCCTTTGTAACTGTCCACCACTTAATTCATGTGGGTAAGATTGGCAAACTCTTTCTGGCTCATTCAGTTCGACTGACCGTAGTAAATCAAATATGAGATCCTTATACTGAGCAGGTGTGGCTATATTATGAATCTTAAGCACTTCTGCGATTTGATTACCACATCTTTTAACAGGATTTAGAGAACTCATAGCCTCCTGAAAAATCAGGGCTATTTGATTTCCACGTATCGCTGCAAGCTCCTTTTCATTCAAGCGAAGCAAATCCAAAGAACTTTCTCCACCATTCCAATGAATAGACCCGGTAGTTAAGGATTTGGGATTTGGTTTAATTAGATTAAGTATAGACAAACTGGTAACGGACTTGCCTGAGCCGGACTCCCCTACAACACCAATACAATCTCCTTCGTATAATTCAATATGTGCGCTCTTAACAGCCTCGACAATTTGTTCAGGGCTTCGAAAACTAACCGAGAGATTGTTTATCTCCAGTAGTTTCTTTCCATTAACTTTTCTTTGCTCAATCACAGACACACAAGATATAATAGATATTTCTATGTTATTACTATTTATTTAACAATCATATCTTGCAATAAAAGAAACAATAGTTGTAATACTACAGTAAAGAAAAATCCAGATAAAAACCATAATTCAAACAGGTAGAATATTTCTTCTCATACTCACACTTATTTCTTTAAAATGTAGAAAATATCAATAATTTTCAAATTGTAGCCCTATGAAAATATAGGACAGTTTAAAAATGAATAAATTCAAACTGTTATGTAGCGAAATAAATTCAGTTAGAGCCAAATTATCAAGTCATTAAAAGAGAATGAGGCTGGCCTTTCAGTAATAGAGATCAGCAGAGAATTAGGGGTTAATAAAGGGACGATTTACGGTTGGCTTAAGAAATATGGCAGGATGGAATTGAGCCATATAAAGCACTTAAAAGAATTAGAAGCTGAGAATGCAAAGTTAAAAAAGATGTCTGCTGATGTATCTTTAGATTTACATATGACCAAGGACGTTTTGTCAAAAAAGTAGTAGAGCCTTCTAAGAAGCGTAGCACGATAAGGTATCTAAAAGATCACTATAAAGCTGGGATCAAGCGGATATCTGGCTTATTAGGGTTTAGTCGTTCAGCTTATTATTATCAGAGCAAGATAGATGACGGAGAAGTGATTGATAAGCTCAGAGAACTAATACAAATAAAGCGCAATATAGGTATAGATTACTATTCTCGCAGGAGTAGAGGAGAAAGCTATACATGTTCAAGAGATAAGATGTTACGAGTTTATCGAGCACAAGGTATGGTACGAAGGCCTCAGAAGCGCAGCAGGATTCCAGCACAGCTACCTAATCGATTCTATCAATCAGAGTATTTAAATGAGATCTGGAGCATGGACTTCATGAGTGATAGTCTCACAGATGGCAGAACCTTTAGAGTACTGAGTGTTAGAGATGATTACAACAGAGAATGCTTGTTGACTCAAGGAAGTTTAAGTTTTCCTGCTGAGCGAGTTGTAAGGCGTTTAGAAGAGCGTGAAGCAAGACAGAGCGATAACATTTCTATTGTGGCGACTTGCATCATGAGTTTGAACACCGATTCCTTGCTATCAAAGACTACGTCGGTTGCAAGGTTGAATTCCTCAGATCCGCTGGAGTTGACGATAGATATCACATCGATCACGGCTGGATCGGAGTATATAAGTCGATGTATCTCGATCTCTGGCTGCACAAAAAAGGAACTGTCATCAGGAAGGAGTATGAAATATGATGACGAGAGAGTTCTTGATCAGATACTTTAATCACAGATCGCGGACTCCGATCAGTACGGAGCGATACATATCTGCTCGCGCTAAGATTTACAAGGCCAAATCAGAAATTCTCAATTCAGATTGGGGTTGCGTGGATTATCAAGCGAATTAGCTTTAACAGCTTTAAATGGTAATGTATATGTGTTATAGTTCTATCATGGGCGGTTTAAAGAGAGCGACTCGTAAGGCATATTAATCTCGGAAACGGTATCAACTCCATCGCCAGCGCAACATGAAGTTTTATAACTCCAAAGAGTGGCGAGATCTCACAAAGATTAAAATCACTCATGATTCCTTTTTGAGGAAAATTGGAAATGGTTGTAGTTAAATTGCATGTGATAATCGAACACAAATGTTTCTCGTGCAACAAAGATTAATTGAGATATCACACAAAGCAGAAGAATCAATCACACCCCATCATATTATTATCAAAAAATATACTTTTTTTGAAAGGGTAATGGAGATTCCAAAATGGCAAATAGAAACAATGACTACCTAATTCTAAAGTCAAGCCTGACGAAATAATTAGCTATTTATCTAAAAAAGAGATTCTCAGTGATCAGTTCTCTACTTTTAGTAAAGATGTTCGAATAGAAATAGATGCTCATATAAGTGGCAAAATGATAAAGCCAAAAATCTAACTAACAGATATACCTATATCAAAAGTAGTATAAAAGAAATCATTATAGAGAAGGTTACAAAATCCATAGAAGAGAAGATAGAAGAAGTTAAAAAGACCATCTATGATACTATCGAACAGTTAAAGACTACTGTAAAGGATTGTTTAGATGCTATAAAGGAAGAGATTACAGCCTAAAAGGATTCAATAGAATATATGCTTACGGAAGAAGTCAATGAAGGTAAAATAGAAGTTAAAGATCAGTTTATTCAAATAATTGATTCATTAAAAGCTGGAAATATTGATTCCTTTTCAGGAGCACTGAACTACATAATCAAAAATCAAGAAAGCAAAATCAAGGAGATCAAAGACAAAATTAAAATCGACATGTTCTAAAAGAAGAAAGGCAATTAATTGCTTATTAAATAATTACTCTTTTATTTAGTGGCAAATTCACAGAACATGAAAAAATGGTGGTGGTACATGGAAAATGCTAAACAATCGGAATGATTCGATGCCATCATGATTAATAATATAAACGGCTTGTCGATTAATTCCGACAGGCCGTTTTTTTTGCTTTAAATTAAATATGAAAGTAAATATTACAATAGAGGAGTTAATTGAGGATCTAAATACTCCTGTAAGCTTATTATTAAAATTGAGAGAAGCCTATGGGCAGGTGGTACTGTTAGAGAGTTCAGCATACCATAGTAAGCGAGATAGTAAGTCATATATATGCTTCAATTCATTATCCTCCTTACGAATCGAACGGGGTAAACTCATTACCGATAGTCAAGATAAAGAGGTGTTTGACATATCTACTGAAATTCAAGAATTCATAAAGTCTATCACTATCATCGGAATCTCAGAAGAATCGGCTATTGTGGGTTACTCTGGATACAATAGTGTAGCCTACTTCGAAAGTGTTAAGCTTGATGAAGATAAAAGAGCAAATAACATTCCGGATCTACGATATGATTTCTATCGTAATATGATCGTATTTGATCACTTCCATGACTCTATCAGGATAATTGATCATACACCAGATCAAGAACAAGACAATATTGAGGAAATAAAAAAAAATCATCAAGGGAGATTCGATGAGGCCAGATAAGTTTACGACTGGCAAAGAATACTCGAATATGACTGATGAGGACTACATCAAAATGGTTGAACGTGGTAAATACCACTGTCAACGAGGCGATGTATTTCAGATCGTTCTTTCTCGTAAGTTTCATACTGAGTATACCGGAGATGATATCAATCTATATCGTGCACTTAGGAGTGTAAACCCAAGCCCTTATCTGTTTTACTTTGATTATGGAGACTTTAGAATATTTGGCTCTTCTCCAGAGGCGCAATTGGTGATCAAGGAAGGGCGTGCTGAGATACACCCTATTGCGGGAACATTTAGAAGGACTGGAAACAAAATAGGTGATGCTGCCTTGGCAGAAAAGTTATCCAATGATCCCAAGGAGATCTCAGAGCATGTCATGCTGGTTGATTTAGCACGTAATGATCTCAGCAGAAACACCTGCGATGTTACTGTAGATAAATATAAGGAGGTACAGTACTTCAGTCATGTAATTCATCTCGTATCTAAAGTAACTGGGCAGATGCCGGAAGAATCCAAAAACTATAGGATTTTTGCAGACACCTTTCCAGCTGGAACACTATCAGGTGCTCCTAAGATCAGAGCGATGGAACTCATAGATCAATATGAGCCCAATGGAAGAACATTCTATGGAGGAGGAATAGGCTTAATACATTTTAATGGTGATCTCAATCATGCCATCATTATTAGGTCATTTCTCAGTCAGAATGGAGTGCTCACACGACAAGCAGGTGCAGGGATTGTGATTAAATCAAATGAAGAAAGCGAACTACAAGAGGTAAATAACAAATTAGCAGCTTTAAAAAAGGCGATAGAATTAGCAGAGAAAATCAAGTAGCGCCTACAGCGTCAACGATGAAAAAAATATGATATAATGCATAAGGTAATAGTAATAGACAACTACGACTCATTCACCTACAACTTGGTGCATGCAGTTCAGGAGTTACTGAATCACTCGATAGAAGTCAAGAGAAATGATCAGGTCGAAATGGACTACATAGATCAATTTGATTATGTCATACTTTCTCCGGGCCCAGGGATACCAGATGAAGCTGGAGATCTCAAAAAGATCATCAGAACATTTACCGCAACAAAGAAGATGTTAGGGGTATGCTTAGGACAACAAGCTATAGGAGAAGTCTTTGGGGCTCAATTAAGAAATCTTAATGAAGTCTATCACGGCGTACAAACCAGTTTTAAATCATTAGACAATTGCATACTCTTCAACAATATAGAACCCAAGTTCTTAGCCGGTCGTTATCACTCTTGGGTTATTGATAAGGACACTATGCCTGAGGAGTTAATCCTGACATGTACTGATCAAGATAACGAAGTCATGGGGATCAAACACCGTGACTATGACGCCTATGGCGTACAGTTTCATCCAGAGTCTATATTGACTCCAGAAGGTGACACTATGCTAAGTAATTTTTTAAGTATCACCAATTAAAATCGTACTGTGCACATACTTGAAAAAATAGTTGCTTATAAAAAACAAGAGGTTACTCAAGCTAAAAGCATAACCTCTATCGAAGACTTAACTAAATCTGGTTTGTACAATAGAAGCTGTAACTCTTTATTATCAACACTACAAGCAAATCAAGTACCAGCGATAATTGCCGAGTTTAAAAGGAAGTCTCCATCAAAGCAAAATATAAATCTCAATGCAGACTTATCACAGGTGACCGAAGGATATGCGGATGCGGGAGCTGCTGCAATAAGCATATTGACAGATCGACATTTTTTTGGTGGCAATTCAACCTTCCTAACTGATACACGTAGTAGACTTAGTGCAACTCCCCTATTACGTAAGGACTTCATCGTAGATGAGTATCAAATCCACGAAGCCAAGGCGATTGGGGCAGATATCATCTTATTGATCACAGAGATTTTAACCAAAAAGCAAGTAATTCAATTTAGCCAGTTGTCTCGTGATTTAGGAATGGAGAGCTTATTAGAACTTCACTCTGAAGTTCAGTTGGACAAATACACTGATACAGTGAGCTATATTGGAGTGAACAATAGAGATTTAACAACTTTTGAAGTTGATTATGATCGATCTAAGTCCCTATATGATAGACTTCCCGACGATGTTCCTAAAATTGCTGAAAGTGGATTAAGTGATCAAAATATTGTTGCCATGCTGTATAATTATGGCTTCACAGGATTCTTAATGGGCGAGCACTTTATGAGGCACGATGATCCCGGTCAGAGTTGTAGAAGCTTTATACAGGAGACGAATAAATTATTGGGTACTAAACATATGATTAATTAATCAATAATTAATTTTTATAATATGTTTTATAACATATACTTTAGATAGATAAGAGCCATGAAGTCATTATTAGTAAAAGTTTGCAGTATTAATAGAGAAAAGAATCTCTTTAAGATCAGTCAACTTGATGTTGACATGATTGGATTAAATTTTTACTTGGATTCTAAGAGATACATCAATAACATATCAATTAATATTAATTCTAATATAAATAGGGTTGGTGTATTCGTAGATCCAACTGAAGCGGAGTTAAATCAATACATCAGTGATGCTAAATTGGACTACCTGCAACTACACGGCAGTGAGAGTCCAGAGTTCTGTAAAGCGATGTCGTCGAAGTGTTCTATAATTAAAGCATTTGGTGTTGATGCCGACTTTGATTTCTCTATGACCAGTGACTATGAGTTTGTTGATTACTTCCTATTCGATACTAAGACCATCTTACATGGTGGATCAGGAAAAAAGTTCAACTGGCAAAAACTGAAAGAATATAAAGGAGAAACTCCCTTCCTATTAGCAGGGGGAATTGGACCAGAAGATGCTGATAAACTATTAGAAATAGATCATCCTAAGTTTGCAGGAGTCGACATCAACAGTCGATTCGAAATAGAGCCTGGCATCAAACATGTTGGGAATGTGGATGAGTTTATAAAACGATTAAAAAATTAAAACATGACTTATCAAGTTGATGAGGCAGGATTTTATGGTGAGTTTGGTGGGGCCTACATCCCTGAAATGTTGCATGGCAATATAGACCATCTCAAAAATCACTACACAGAAATCATGTATGAAGCTTCCTTCCAAAAGGAGTTTCAAGAATTACTAAGAGATTATGTGGGAAGACCGAGCCCACTCTATCTCGCTAAAAGACTCTCTGCCCACTACGGAGGAAAGATCTATCTCAAGCGAGAAGACCTCAATCATACAGGTGCCCATAAGATTAACAATACTATAGGTCAGATCTTATTAGCTCAACGATTAGGTAAAAAAAGAATCATAGCAGAAACAGGTGCTGGTCAACATGGTGTAGCAACAGCTACGGTATGTGCACTCATGGGATTGAAGTGTATCGTATATATGGGTAAGATTGACATTGCCCGTCAAGCCCCTAATGTATCAAGAATGAAAATGCTTGGCGCAGAAGTTAGGCCTGCACTCAGTGGGAGTCAAACCCTCAAGGATGCTACTAACGAGGCGATACGTGATTGGATCAGCAATACAGAGGATACGCACTATATCATCGGCTCTGTGGTAGGACCTCACCCCTATCCAGACATGGTAGCCAGATTCCAATCTGTTATCAGTGAAGAAGTCAGATGGCAGCTAAAAGTAAAAGAAGGCACTGAAGTCCCTGATTATCTCATAGCTTGTGTCGGTGGCGGCAGTAATGCCGCAGGGATCTACTATCACTATTTAGATGAACCTGAGGCTAAGATCATTGCGGTAGAGGCAGCAGGTAAAGGTATTGATACGGGAGAGTCTGCAGCTACCAGTGTTTTAGGAACGATGGGAATCATTCACGGCAGTAAGACTTTGCTCATGCAGACAGAGGATGGACAGATTGTAGAGCCCTACTCTATCAGTGCAGGTTTAGACTATCCAGGCATTGGCCCTCAGCATGCACATCTCATTTCGAGCGGTCGAGCTGAAGTTTATAGCGCCACAGATGATGAAGCCCTCGCTGCAGCCCTGGAATTATCAAGAATAGAAGGTATTATCCCTGCATTAGAGACTGCACATGCTTTTGCGATATTAGATAAAATGTCCTTCAAACCAGATGACATCGTGGTGATCAACCTATCTGGACGTGGAGACAAAGACTTGGCAACATTTACAGAATATCTCAATAGAGAAACTGGAGAACATAAAAGTGATCATTAAATAGAATCTAAATTATTTGACATGCTTAGCGTCTTTGCGCCTTGGCGAGTAAAACCAAGATAGACTCATGAATAGATTGAAAAAGCTCTTCAGTAATAAGAATGCTGAAATCTTAAACATATACTTTACCGCAGGGCATCCAAAGCTTGATGACACCGTGAAAATAATTGATACGCTGACTCAAAATGGTGTCGATCTTATAGAGTTAGGGGTTCCCTACTCTGACCCTATGGCCGACGGAGAGACGATACAGAATAGTAGTAGTATTGCCTTGAAAAATGGTATGACACTCCAACTCCTATTTGATCAAGTCAAAGCAGCGCGCAAGATATCTGAAGTGCCACTCATATTAATGGGTTACTATAATCAGATGATCCAGTATGGATTTGACCGATTCTTAGCGGATTGTCAAGAGTCCGGAGTCGATGGTTTAATCATTCCAGACTTGCCTATGTCTATCTATGAACGAGACTATAAAGATTTCTTCGATCAATATGATCTCAAGATGTCATTCTTGATTACTCCTGAGACAAACAATGAACGCATTCTCATGGCTGATAAATTGAGTTCAGGATTCATCTATGTGGTATCTAAATCAAGCATCACCGGTTCTGCAAAAGCAATTGATCAATCTCAGAAGGATTATTTCCGACGGATTGAAGATTTAAATCTCACAGTACCAAGACTTATTGGATTCGGGATTCATGATAGAGAGACCTATCTAACGGCTTGTGACAATAGTAATGGGGCTATCATAGGATCTGCATTTATTAGGGCAATTGATCAGGCAGAGGTTTTAGAAAGTAGTATCAAGGAGTTTGTGAGTGAGATAAGGTAGGATCAAATCATACTTAAGCGAACCTGATCCCCTGGCTTAATATGAGCCATACGATTCAAAGACTCCTGATTCAGAATTCCAATACGAGGATAACCTCCTATTGTTTGAGCGTCTTGTAACAATATGATTGGTGTACCATCATTCGTAATCTGAACGGTACCCGGTAGAACCCCAGAAGAAATCATGCTTGTGGTAGTAGACGACTTTAGTTTGTTCCCTTCTAATCTATAGCCCATGCGGTTCGAGTCGTTACTGACTCTATATATAGATGTGGCTAAGGAGCTTTTTTCATATTCTTCAAATAGATCATACTCAGGACCTGACCATATGGTAAGCTCATGGATGTCTGTTTCGAGTATCGAGGGCAATCTGACTGATGGTAATATCCCAGTTTTAGAGTGAGCAATCTCTATGCGGGCCCCTTTCTTGAGCACATTCTGTGAGAGCACATTCCCATAGTTAAGAGGACTACAGCTACCCAACCATTTAGGTACCTGCCATGAACCAGATATCCCAATGTAGCATCTACATCCTGATTGAAGCCTACCAAAGCTCAAAATATCACCAGCCCTTAGTTGGTACAACTTATTTAGCTGAATGGCGGTGTTATTGATCATCGGAGATAGGTTCGATCCTGT
>CACLQQ010000053.1 GCA_902609095.1 uncultured Bacteroidota bacterium
AATAGTGATGTCCTTGGCTCGGCCAAAGGTTGGGCAGGAGCATTCAAGTATAATGAGCGAGCTAATAAAGCTCTGACTTCATTTTTTGAACGAGAAGATACCTTGTCTGTTGGAATCTGTAATGGATGTCAGCTGTTCTTAGAGTTAGACCTCATTAATCCTGAGCATGAGCAACTGGCCAAGATGACCTATAATAACTCAGGAAAGCACGAAAGTGCCTTTACCTCAGTAAAAATTCAAGATAATAATTCCATTATGCTCAGTGGATTAGCAGGTGCTGAGTTGGGTGTTTGGATCTCTCATGGAGAGGGTAAGTTCAGCTTGCCGATGCCAGAGGATCATTATGATATAGTGGCTAAGTATAGCTATGACGCTTACCCATCAAATCCGAATGGAAGTGATTATAATACTGCTATGATCTGTAGCCCTGATGGTCGACATTTGGTAACGATGCCGCATATCGAGAGGTCATATTATGCATGGAATTGGCCTTATTATCAAAGTGGGAGGAACGATAGGACGAGTCCGTGGGCTGTGGCTTTTAGGAATGCGTTTGATTGGGTGAATGGTTGAGTAAATAGAGGGCATTGATATGATCAAACTAAAAATATTCGTTAGTTAATTATGATCCTCACTTATTTTAGCTTCTATTAATCGTGCTTAATGATTCTAATTGAACTTTTAGATCATAGAATAGCAAAGCTAAATTCCTATTTAGTTTACATTACTTATGGATCAAGTAACTCAAATTCCATAATCGGTGGTTGTTCGAATAGATATTTTAGCACTATGGGATGACTGTACATATCATAGGTGTTATGACCGACGCCTTCAATTATTTCAAGTTGATGCATTGTCTTGATATCGGTACCAAATATTTCAACAATATGGTCATAGTAGTTTAGGTCTCTCTTTAATCAATGATCACCTTGCAACATGGCTCTACATGACCTTGGTAAGGTTGAAGCCTCAGGATCGTTATCTAATGAGCCTAATAAGTAGATTACCTCTCGTTCGGCATACATGGCTTTCATATTGTCAGCTCCTGCTCTGCGGTGATAGGTATACAGGTCTTCCAATCCATAACCATATTCATTGTACTCGGCACAGTTAGTTGGGATGCTAAACTCAGTGTTATCTCCCTCTCTCCTCATTGGAGACATATGGACCTATGATTCAGGATTAGCGGTGATGCTTTTAGTACTGATATCATAGTTTGAGCGGAGCAAATCGTCGTATTGTATGGGTAAGTTAGTCTTACGGCCATACTTATTGAGATAGGCCAATAGGTTCTCCGAGGGATCGAATACTTGTTTCTTCTTGGATGGTTTGTTACCGAGCATTAGGAATAAAGAACAATTATTATACCTAATGCTATAGAATCAATTATTTATTTGATACTCTCGATCGAGTCAGACTATATTTGCTAGCATACTAATTTGCTAAATAATTATGCCAAGCGTATCTAAACGAGGTGAGCGAATGACACAATCGCCGATTAGGAGCTTGATACCATACGCAAGAGATGCTAAATCAAAGGGAGTAGACGTCATCCACTTAAATATTGGCCAACCCGATATCGCAACTCCTCAGGTCGCCATTGATAGTCTCAAGACATATGATAATGCAATAATTGAATATGGTGCCTCTGAGGGAGATATAAACCTCAGAAAAGTAGTTCATCAGTATTATTGTGATAACGTATCGGCTATAGACTTAGAGCATATCTATGTCACTACTGGTGCGTCTGAAGCTATCATGTTTACCTTGTTCTCTTGCTTTGACTCTTATGAGGAGATCATTATTCCTGAACCTTTCTACGCTAACTATATAGGTTTTGCACATACCTCTGGAGTGAATCTGGTTCCTGTTACGAGCCGGTTAGAAGATGGGTTTAAGTTACCTTCTCCAGAAGCATTCATCCAAAAAATTAGGACGAGTACTAAAGCGATCTTTCTATGTAATCCTGGCAACCCAACAGGTAATTTATATTCTAAGGAGGAATTGATTGAGATTGCACAGTTAGTTCAGCAGTATGATCTTTTCCTAATTGTCGATGAGGTTTATAGAGAGTTCTGTTATGATGATGAGTTCACCTCTGTGCTCTCTTTGAGCGAAATAAAGGATTATGTGGTCGTAATTGATTCTATATCCAAAGTATTCAGTGCTTGTGGCAGTCGGATAGGTTTCATCGTCTCTCGCAATGAGCAGATCATGGCGAACATCCTTAAATATGCACAACTGAGACTGTGCCCACCCATGGTAGGACAATATATGGCTGCGGCATGCTTTGAGGGGCGATCCAATTATTTGCAGGAGGTCAAGGAAGAATATAATAAGAGAAGGAAATTCCTTTATTCTCGGCTATCTCAAATTGATGGAGTTAAGATCTACATGCCTAAAGCAGCCTTTTATATTATGACTGAGCTACCCGTGGAAGACGCTAGTCATTTTGCTCAATGGTTGTTACAGGATTTTGATTTGGACGGTAGAACCATCATGTTAGCTCCAGGTAATGGATTTTATCTCAATCAAGAACATGGTAAGCGTCAGGTGAGAATTGCCTTTGTCTTGGGGGTTGAGAAGCTTGGGGCTGCAATGGATATACTTGAAGCTGCTCTACAGCAGTATGCACAACTCAGTACTACTCAAAAACAACTGTCTTATTCTTATATATGAGGATATTGTGATTGAGATGTGACCAAATGGCATTGGTAAAAACGATCTTCTCTATGTTTTTCCCTTTACGCCTCATATCAGAGATGCTATCTCGGTGAGTGATTGGTATTACGTCTTGTGTTATGATGGGCCCCCCCTTCATCGAGATCCTCCGTAACATAATGAGCTGTTGCACCCATGAATTTTACTCCTCTGAGATAGGCAGCCTTATACGGGTTGGCACCAGCAAACGCAGGAAGTGATGAATGGTGAATGTTGAGCACCTTCATTGGAAAAGCTTTTATCAATTGAGAGGATAGAATCTGCATATACCGAGTCAGGATTACGAAATCTACTTTATGTTCTTTGAGTAAGGCGATTACTTTTTTTTCTTGTTCGAGTTTATTCTCTTTAGTTATTGGGAAGTAGTGAAATGGTATGTCATGTTGTTCTGCTAAGCTCCTGAATTTCTCGTGATTACTAATGATTAAAGGAATTTCTATATCCCATTCCCCAGATTCATATCTACTGAGTATATCGTGAATGCAGTGACTAATACATCTGATACTGTTGGGCAATCAATGTTTGGAAGTATTCCTTAATCTTATCTGCAGGTTTCGTAAAACACTCTAAATCCCACTCTATCCGCATAAAAAACCTATTGTCATCATGATCTACATGTTGATCCAGTTTGATAATATTTCCATTATTGGTCAGTACGAAATCACATACCTTATGAATGATCCCTTTTTGATCCGGACAGTCGATTAAGATAATGGCAGAATCCCTTTTGTTATTGGGTATTGTGGTGATTTATGATTATTCGTGCAATAATGATGCCTGAAGGATACATATTTTAGTTTGAGGCTGAACCCACTTAGACAGTAGGATAAAGTGATCCGACACTAGCCGGCGGATCAACAGCGGATTATGTAACATTGGATGGAACAAATTCGCCAGTCACTGACTAAATATCCGAAAGAACTACGACACTAAACCTTTTTAATGGAGAGGTCAGTCAATTAGTATATGTTGTCCTTTCAAGTGACGAAACTATAGAGGCAGATGAAACAATGACTTTTGCATTTATTAACCCAACAGGTGCCTATATAGTGATAAGTGGCCCTATCCGTCTAAAATTACTAATGATAATGCAACTATTGTGGTCATTTCGGATGTGTGGCCCATCTAAAACGTTGACATATTTACTGTAACTATTATGTGCGTCAATGTAGTTAAGGGCGAATTAAATGTAGGTGTAAACATCAAGCTCTCACATAACCAATAGAAAACCAGCCTATGATTAACGTATTCCGTTAAGTGATATAAGTGTTAGATCAGTTAAAATGTGCCACTCTAAAACTGATATAAGGGTGGCGGAAGTTATTATAAAATAGTTATCTCAACCCTAACTTTGATTATAACTTTACCTAAAATTATTCCTGATCCATCCCATGATAATATAAATGCATTAATGGTTATTTACTTCTGGATTTGTTCTAATGAGATATTCACTTTGAAAATTAAAGAGTGAGGTCTTTTGTGACAATAGTTTAAATATTTGCATATTTAATAAACACTTTTACTATACCTTTTAGAGTCGAACTGACACTAAAAGAGAGCAGAAATGATAAGTCCAATATTAAACTCAATGATTCTTAAAAGAATGTTCTTTCGTAGGTTACCGAACACAGTCAAATACTTAAAGTCATCCTTTGCAATAACTTTTTTGACCACTTTCTTATCCCTATACATCAACGCACTAACAACCACATAACTTAATTCAGGAACCGCCTCAGCGTACAATACTGATTATTGTTCTAATGTAATAACTGTTGGTAACTTCAAACTTACTTACGACCATGCTACTTGGTTAGACTCTACTTGGGGTAGTGTGGGCACAATGGCTTTAGAGGCTTTAATATCCTCATTGATTTCGACTGAGCGACCTGATATGACAATTTCTTTTGCAGTTTCATCAGGATTCTTAGTTCATATAAACGGTGCTATAAGCTATAATAGAAGGTTCAACGAATTATTACATCTTATGAATAAGCTACACTTTATTTCAGGCCTACCACGTTCGGGTTCAACACTTCTATCAGCTATATTCAATCAGAATCCTGAATTTCATGCTGCTATGTCAAGTCCGGTAGCTTCATTGATGAACGCTACTCTGGAAATGACAGGTGCGGGTAGTGAATTCTAGAGCTTCTTTGATGAAGAAAAAAGGATCCGATTGTCTAAGGAAATTATAGATGCCTACTATGCGGATAATACTAAACTAATCATTTTCGATACTAACCGCATGTGGACGGCTCGGTTGCTTCAATTGGTAGAGTTACACCATGATTTTAAAGTAATATGTTTGGTTAGAGATCCTGCTTGGGTGATGGATAGCTTTGAAAAGATCTATTGAAAAATCCATTTAACTAAAGCAAAATGTTCTCGGCTCAAACGAGAGGTACAGTGTATTCTCGTTGCGAAAGTCTTTTGAACGGAACTGTAGGTGTGTCATTAACGGCACTCAAAGAAGCGTTCTATGGTGAGTATTCAGATCGTCTTCTATTGATTGACTATGACCTTCTGACAAAATTCCCTGAAAACACACTCAAATTATTTTATAAATTCTTAAAGGTTGAATATTTAATTATGACTTTGGAAATGTTGGATATGCTAACGATGAGTTCGATTATATATTAGGTGTTAAAGGATTAAACACGGTTCAAAGAAAGGTGAAATTTAGAGAACGCAGATCTATTCTTCCCCCTGATCTTTTTGATAAATACAACGAAATAGCCTTTTGGAATGACACTTCTGGTTCGGCCGTTAGTATAATTGGCCCAAGAAACAATAAATAACGCGTAAGTTTTCAACTATTTAAGATTATGAGAATTAAGACCATTAAATAATCCATATTCAGAATTTTGGTTCTGAAGTTATGAATATGGCTTTGATTGCTAGCCCTTTTCCAACAGGAGTCGCCAATAAAACCTATTATGCTTCTCGCAAGGCCAGCTACGGCCGCAACAACAGCTACCTGATAGACGAAGGGCTCAAAAGCCTGCAGTCATCTGCCAACTGGAAGGACAAGCTTAAACATAAAAGAGATAATACTGCAGCTGTGACTGATTGGTCTGCTCATGAGTTCGTACTCAATAAAGCAGCTGCTAAAAGAGAGCTAATAGTGGTAGATGGTCATATCCATAATAACGACTTGTTCTCAAAACTGATCAAGCCAGGAGTGGAGCTATTAAGAATTGACAATATTGTTAATGGCTTCGTTGACCTGATGAATAAGTTGGGAGACTATGAGGGGCTTAATGCCATTCATCTTTTTGCTCATAATCAAAATGGGCAGGTACTTTTGGGTAACCAATTGGTAGCAGAAAGTACTATTCAGAATGGAATCCAAAGTTATAGCCAGTATAACCAGTCAATTGCTGAAGGGGGAGAATTGCTGATCTATAATACCCAACTCGAAAATAATGAAAGGGCTTCTGATAATCTGGAGATCATAAAAGGGGAAGAGGCCAAACCAACTGTTTCGAAGCTCACTTTTAAAGCAGATAAGCTTTCGATCAATAAAGGAGATATTAATGCTTATCCGGAAGAGGGTTCGATTGCTAGGAATTATACACCATTTGTAGCTACGGTATGTGATTTCAATTATGCAACGGATACCATATGAGGAGGGTCAGGACCTACCACAGTAAAGCAAGATATTTCCGGAAACGTTCTTCAAGTAACAGCGGCTTACGGTAACGTGTATGTCACAGGAGGTTCGCAGTATGGAATGAGTGGTTTCCTATATTCCGGATATAATACGACACTAACAATTTCTCTTGAAAGTGGTAATAGCTTAGATTTAGGGTCATTTGATTTTTCTTCTGTTGAGTCCGGTCCAGGAATTAGCAGGAAAGTATATGTAGCTTCTGGAGGAACTACCTATACAAAAAACGATTATTGGTTCTTCAAATGTTACAAGCTTAAATATATCGAGCTCTGTTCAGGCAGCTTCTTTTCAAGGGATTACTTCCTTTACCATTTTTGGGGATTTAAACGATGGAGGTTGATTTCCAAGTGTTACTGCATTTCTTGATAATGTGCAGATTAATATTACAAGTTTTCTAAACACAGCCCCAACTGCTGTTGCAAATACAGGGTCCTCATTAAGCGAGGGAGGTACAGATATCGTTTCTATTTCAGAACTTGAGGTTGACGATGCAGAAGAGCCTGATACGGATATTACCTTTACACTAGATGATCTACCAGATAACGGTACGCTTAGAAAAATACTGTAGCCTTAACCATGGGTGGTACTTTTACACAAGATGATATTAACAACAACCGTATTGACCATTTGCATGATGGAAGAGAAACTACCTCAGATAGTTTTAGGGTCGATGTAAGTGACGGGCAGGGAGGCACTGTTGACGACCTAACGTTTTATTTCACCGTTGCTCCTGTAGATGATGCACCAATAGCTGGTTCAGGAACAGCACTTGATTTTGATGGAGCTAACGAATTTGTGGAATTAAATTCTACCACCTTTGGTAACTTTGGAACTAAGCCTTTCACTATTGAGGGATGGTTAAAGGTACCCAATGCTTCAATAAGAAGGAGAATAATGGGAAAGCGAGCTATCTCAGCTGCAACAGCTCCATTATACAATGTCTTTGTTCAGGCTTCATCTGGACTTCTAGTCTTTGAGATCAAGGAGTCTGGTTCAACGAATAATGGTGACGTAACAGGGACAACAAATATTGCCGACAACGAATGGTATCACTTCGCAGTCACCAGCTTAGGTCCTACTACCAGTCTGTATGTTAATGGAGTTATAGAAGCTAAGAAATTGGTACGACTAACGGAGGATGAATTACCAATGTTTCCAACTCTGCAAGTTTCAAGCTTGGTAAGGGATTTCTATTTAGTGACTCTTTTTTGGGGCAGTTAGACGAGATACGTATTTGGAATGAAGCACGTTCTCTAACAGAAATTCAAAACAATCGCTATAAGATCCTACTTGGTAATGAGACAAATCTGGCAGTACTTTTCCGTTTAGACAAAGACGGTGTTACAAAGGTTTATGATGCAACAAGCAATAATATTGATGGTACTTTGACTAATATGGATGCTGGCTCAGATTGGGTGGAGTCTGAAGCATGGAATAAGAGAAGTATTAGCAGTAGTCAGACCTTAGTGATAGACCCCGAAGGGTACGATGTAGATGGTGCCTTAGAAGCATCAACACAATCTGTTGCGCCAAGTAATGGAACATTAACCTTCGGTTTAGTGATTTACACACCCAATAATTTTGGAGTTACAGATAATTTTACATATCAAGTAAACAGTGGTGGTAAAAGCGATACATATAACATTGCTGTTACGGTAACAGACGATACTGATCCATCCTTTGAGGCTAGTACACCTTCTTATTCCTCTGTCACCCAAATAGGTTTTACGTTAAACACAGACATTGATGAAGCTGGAGATATTTTCTATGTTGTTCTAGCCGATGGAGCTACGGCACCAACATCATCAGACGTGGTGAACAGAACATGAAATGGAGGGACAGCTGCTGTGACTTCAGACAATGCTAGAGTAACCACAGTAGGCTTTACAAATGCTTTTAGCATTACAGGTTTAACGGCAGGTACAGACTATGACGTTTATGTAGTTGCTATAGATGATGAAGGGTCACCCAACCTACAGGGAAGCCCAACAAAATTGGATATGATTACAGCAGGATTAATTTCTTTAACCATCACGGGTTTAAGTGGAAGCGACAAGGTCTACGGTGGAACCACAGCAGCCAGTGCCTCAGGAATGGCTACTCTGGTAGGCGTTGAAGCTGGAGACGATGTGTTCTTAGGAGGATCACCAGTGTTTACCTTTGCTTTGGCCAATGTAGTGACAGGTATTACCATCAATACCTCAGGCTACACCATTAGTGGAATCGATTCAGGAAGCTATACCTTAACTCAGTCAACCCTATCAGGAGACATTACTGGGAAGGAATTAACCATCACAGGAATTACAGGAGTGGATAAGGTATACGATGGTACCACCTTGGCATCTGCTACTGGAGCGGCATTCCTATCAGGAGTTATCTTAGGAGGATCACAAGTGTTTACTTTTGCTTCGGCCAATGTAGGGACAGGCATCACCATCAATACCTCAGGCTACACCATTAGTGCAACCGATTCAGGGAACTATACGCTGACTCAGACAACCTTACCAGAAGATATTTTAGGTGCTGTTATTTCATTCAATTCTACCTGTAGTAATGTACTGGAAAACTCTGGTTCTGGAAATGTGACCGTAAACTTATCAGTTGCAGTGCCTATAGTAGTAACTGTAGATTATGCTGTCAAAGGAGGTACTGCTGCAGGCTCAGGTATAGATTATACCTTAGCGAAGATTTGTTGATTAATTTAGTTAATGATATTTTCAGTCAAGGTAATAAAACCATAGAAATAACCTTGTCGAATCCAACTATAGGAACATTAGATCCTAACGAGGTACATACTTTTAGAATCGCCAAAGATGACTCAGCTACCCTAACAATAGCTGATGTGTCGGTGAATGAAAATAGTGGTATAGCAACAGTGACGCTAACGCTGGACAATGAGGATTCACGGTGGACGTGAGCACCTCAGACGGTACGGTAACGACTGCTGATAGCGATTATGCAGCAGTGACTCAGACCTTTACGGTAATGCTTACAGCCAATGCTAATTTAGAGGATGATGAGACTGTAAGCATTTCAATGGATAACCTGTCGGCTAGCTCACTATCTATAGATATCACAGTTGGGGCAACGTTGACGATTATTGATGATGATAATTCTACAGTTCTAAATCCGATACCCACCTTAGGAGAGTGGGGAATCATTATACTATTTACATTGTTTTACATAGTCGGATTAGTTTGATTGAATTTCAGACAAAGACGCATACATAGTCGCAAGAATTCAAAATAGATCGGACAACGGACTTTACAAAATGTCCTCTCTAAGACTTAATTTTGTCGATCTTTGAACATCAGGCAACGTTTAAGAGTACTATAGTATAGTTTTATTAAAATAATCTTAGTAATGAACAGATTAGTTCTTTTCTTTTTCAGTATCCTTTTATTAGGACTCATTTCATGCAGTAGTGACGAAGAGGGCACCCCTACCACTCCAGACCCTACGCCAGATAAGCCTATCACAAATGCTGATCCAGCACCAGACTTTGATTTAATTACCTTTGATGACTTTCCATTACGGATGTCAGATTATCAAGAGCAAAATTTGGTCATTTTCTTTTTTGGCAACTCATGTCCTCCATGCCAGGCTGTTGGTCCAGATATAGAAAGTCAGCTCAACGAAGCATTTAAGGAAAAAGAAAATTATAGTATCATAGGAATAGACCAATGGGATGGTAATGCAGCATCGGTAGAGGCATTCAGAGATCGTACAGGGATTAACTTCCCTTTAGGATTGATGGGCTCAGGTGTAGCTAGACAGTTTGGAACGACCTATGATCGATTAGTTGTAGTGAATGCGGAGGCTAATATCATCTATCGAGGTAATAGCATAGCGGCTAATAACTTAGATGAAGTAGTAGCTCTCGTAACTGATCTACTGGACTAATGAGCTTGTTCGAACAAATTATATTAATAGGTCTATTAACCATAGGGTCGATAACGGGATGTTATGCGCAGCAATTAGAATCTTTTTCGTTAGAGGATATGGAAGGGGATTGGCAGTCATTAGAGGATCTGAAAGGTGAGAAGGCAACTGTTGTGGATTTCTGGGCGACATGGTGTAAACCTTGTGTGAAGGCTATGCCCAAGTTAGATGATCTATATCAAGACCTCGCAGACAAGGGCCTCGGTGTAATCGGTATCAGCTGTGATGGCCCAAGAAGTGTTGGAAAAATCAAACCAGTGGTCAAATCAATGGACATCCAATATCCCATACTCAAAGACATAGATTGTGAGGTAATGAATGCTCATGAGTTTCAGGCGTTCCCAACCTTAGTTCTTTTGGATGAAGATGGCAAAATCTCATGGGTACATGAAGGCTTCAAGTCTGGTGATGAAGAAGAAATCAAGGAGCGAGTGCTCTCTATGTTAGAATGAGAATCTTTTTCATAATTATCTTCAGTTCTTTCGGAGGCAATGTTTTAGGCCAACTATCATGGGTTAACTTAGCTGAAGTACAGTTTGGAAAGCTACCAGATGAGCTCGCGGATCCCTTCGTGTCATGGTATGATAGATTAACAATAGATTATAGGTTTAGTGCTTTTAAGCTATCGGCTACCATAGAAAACTACCAAAGTCCATACGAGGACAGAAATTATATCGACCTATCTCAAGCCACCCTAACCTATAAGAAGAAGAAATGGACTGCTAAGCTGGGTAATTTTTATGAGACGATTGGTCGTGGAATGATCCTACGCTCTTTTGAGATTCCAGGGGCCCTGTTAGAGGACTTTGGTTTTCGATCTCGTAACTACTTTCACAGAGATCAGTTAGGGGCATCTATTAGGTACAAGGATAAGAAGTGGAATGTTATGGCTATGTATAGCGAGGTGCTTAACAATGTACTGCCACCAACCTTTGAACGATCTGAGCGTAGAAGTCAATCTGTTTATGCCATATCAGGTGATTATAAGTTTTACAATAAACATAAGTTAGGATTAAGTTATGTAGCCTCAGATGATGCTCGTTTAGATATGCAGCATTTATATGGTATCAATATATCGGGGCCATTTAGTGATAATTTTAGTTACTATGTGGAGTTTGCTAATTCTCAATCTGATGCAAATGATTATGCCATATATGCTGGCGTTAACGGAATTTTAGGTGATGTTAGTTTTAATATAGAATTCAAGAATTATAAGGACTTCATTATTGGAAATGGGTATAATGAACCTCCGGCATTAATCAAGCAGCACACTTATCGTGTACTTAATAGGAGTACTCATGTAACTAATCCTTTGGATGAGACGGGATATCAATTAGATCTTTATTATTCTCTCAATGATATCAGTTCTATCAATTTTAATCATGCTTTAGCAGTAAATGAGTTTGGGAATTCAACCTTTACTTTTCAAGAGTATTACGTAGAGTGGAGTAATGCGCTGAACGAAAGAACAGATTACAAAATCTTCATAGATTATGCTGAGGATCCTTTTAAGGCGGAGTCACAGCGAGTATCACTGGGGGCATATTGGGATTTTGCATTAGGGGAAAGCATGAGGATATCTCCAGAAATTGAGTTTCAAACTTTTGATCGGAGTGGACAACGAGTCAACAATCATAGTTATGCATTAGGGTGGCAAGTGGATAAAAAGCTATTCTTCTCGCTGATCGTGGAGGGAACTACAGATACTTTTTTGATTTTTGATGCAGATGCTGCCCAGCGATGGTACGTCGGAAGTAATATCAGGATTAAGCCAAATTATAAACATACACTCAATCTGTTCATAGGGGAGCGCCGAGGTGGTCCATTATGTAATGCTGGTGTATGCTATGAGATTCTGGACTTCAAGGGCATGGAATTACGTTGGACTGCTAGATTTTAGAATCATTTTACACATTTTAATCAAAGCACACTCCTAATCTTATACGTTCTATTCTTTATGTTTAAGGCATTAAGCAAAGAGTATTAGGTCGCACTGGTTATGGAATATCAGAGATCAGTTTAGTAACATAGCAAGTTGGTGGTCGCTGGGGAGACCCATTCAATGACGATACCACCGATAAGATTCATAACACGGTTATTGACCATGGTGTGAATTTCATAGATACAGCTGATGTCTATGGCAATCGTATCGGGCAGAGTGAAGAGGCAGTAGGTAGGGTAGTTAGATCACGATCTGAAAAAATTTATGTGGCTACTAAGTGTGGACGTTAAATCAATCCTCATACTAATGAAGGGTATACTCCAGAGGCTTTAACTAAGTATAAAGAGGATAGTCTAAGTAGAATGCAGCTGTATACTCTGGACTTAGTTAAAGCTCAATTGTCCTCCAACAGAGGTGTACTATCGCCCTGAGAATTTTGAGACTCTTGGTAAACTTAAAGAATAGGGTAAGGTTCTACATCTGGGGGTGTCTGTGGAGAAAGTAGAAGAAGCGCTCAAAGCTATCACATATCCTAATGTGGATAGTGTTCAAATAATTTTTGACATCTTGAGGCAGCGTCCCGCAGAGCTATTCTTTGATCAGGCTCTCAAGAATGATATTGGAGTGATTGTCAAGGTGCCTTTAGACAGTGGATTATAAGCCTGTAAATTCAATAGGGAAAGTACGTTTGGAGATAGAGATCATCACCACTTCAATAGAGATGGTGTTGCTTTTGATAAGGGAGAAACCTTCTCAGTTGTACCATGTGATATCAGGCTTGAAGCCGTTGATCAATTTAAAATCCATTTCGAGGATATTGATCTGATTCATTTGGCGCTAAATTATATTCTCTCTCATGAGGCCGTGGGTACGGTGATCCCAGGCGCTTCGAGAACTGAGCAAGTATTGTTCAATATATCCTTACCTGATGAGTCTGAACTGGAGATCAATGACATGAATGTTTTAGCGAATATCCACAAGACTTATGTCAAGCAATATGTACATAATTATTGGTAGCACCACTCAGAGCGCTAAAACGACATCTCAAATCGAGTCTCACTTAAATCATCTGTGCTATACAATCTAAAGCTAGCTCCATGATTCAATAGGATATCACGGATTAGAATCAGCCCAATAACTTGCTTAGTGGGTTTAGAAAAGTAGAATGGAGTAAATAGTTTGTCCTGATGTTTTTTAGTGATACCGGCGCCATTATCAATAACCACTATCTGAGGACGCTTATGGGAGTCTCTGAGGGTTACTGCTCCGTTTTCTCCTATAGATTCTATAGAGTTTTTCACGGCATTTATTAGGATTTGCAGTATTTGATTAGGATCGCAGTATAGCTTAACTGGATCAGATGGGAGATCTAACTGAATCTCGATAGTATGGGATTCAGCTTGAGACGATATGATTGATCTGACTAGCATTAGCATCTTATTAATATTTACATCTTTCTTGATGGGGGTCTGGGAGTCTGACGACCTCAGCGAAGTTCTTCATGAATAGGGCCAAATCATAATTGCGGTTCTTGGCAGCTTTCAATGAGTCAGCGAAGTCTTGGTCTTCAGGTTGATCTAAACCAAAATCTATGACTGTATCCAATATAGAATTGATCGCACCCATGCTATTATTTACTTCATGGGCCATCATACGGATTACTTTTCCATAGGCCTTCTTCTCATTCTCGAGGAGCTCTTTAGACAACTCTTCAATCATGATGAACTTTCTATTGTAGCCTTTATGAACAAAACTGTTGACCTGACATCGATATCTGTTTACGTTGTCTATGTTGATGAGATCACTTTGATCTATGGGTATGGCTAAAACCCGCTAAACTACATCACTGGGTATTTTAGATAGATCTATTTCATCCACAGACTTCATTGATAGCATATCTCGAGCAGCACGATTAATAGTAGTAAGCTTATCATCATAGTCCAATAGAATCATACCTATGGTCGAAGCACTTATAACAGATTCTAAAAAAATAGGGCTGCTCCTGAGAGGTCACTCGTTCTTGACGTAGTTTTTCGAACATTTTAGTGAAAACCTCAATGAAGTCATTAATCTCTCCACTGCCCGTTTTGAGAAACTGTACGTTGAAATCTTCGTCCTTGATGGCATCAACGCTGGTTTTCATTAGGTCTATAGGCTTAATGAAATTATTATAGATGCGATAGCTCAGATATAGAACCGATTATACCAACCTCTGTGAGTAGAAAGTACCATTTTTCATCTCTGAGTATATAGTAGCTGATGTCTGCAATAATCGCATGGATCAATATTCTGAATATGAGATATTGATATTTAATAGACATCCTTGGCTACTTATCTTTATCCACTCTAATGTTAAAAAGAAGTAACAACATAGCCTACGATTAAGGTCTACTTAATCCCATACTTCTACATTCTGCGATAGAGGCTACTTCTGGTTAGGTCTAAGGATCTGGCTGTCTTACTAATGGATTGATTATGAAAATTCAGGGCCTACTGAATCATACGCTGTTCCAATTCATCAAGATTTACTTCTCCAATGTTGGGGAGGGCTAAATTTTCAGTTTTTTTAGTGACGGCCATCATATTGTTTTGGAAGTTTTTAATAAATAATTCTTTTTTATCTAATGAGAGTAAGACAGTACGCTCTAAGATGTTTTTGAGTTGTCGGATGTTTCCTGGGTAGTCTTGAATAATTAACCATTGTATGACTTCATCCGAGATCAATGGCTCATCGAATTCATATGATTGGCATACGTTCTTGGTAAAATGCTTGATTAGCAGAGGTATGTCTTCCCTTCTTTGATATAAAGAAGGAACATGTATATGAATGAGGTTAATGCGATAGTAGAGATCCTCTCTGAATAGGCCTTCACTAACTTGTTCGGGAAGTGATTTATGAGTGACAATAACTACTCTTACATTAGACTTAATTATCTTACTGGATCCAAGCACTTCGTATGACTTTTCTTGTAATACTCGGAGTAGTTTGACTTGACTGTCAAGAGCTAAATCACCGATTTCATCTAAGAAAATAGTACCTCCTTAGGCTTTAGGAAATCTACCTTCACGATCTGAACTGGCATCGGTGACGGGGGCCCTAACATGACCGAACATTTCACTTTAAAATATCGAGGTAGATATCTGTCCTAAGTTTACTTTGACAAAAGGTGCTTCGATTCTTTTACTGCCAAGGTGAATGGCTTCGGCAATAAGCTCTTTACCTACTCCACTTTCTCCTGTAATGAGCACACTCGCATTAGTAGGGGCAACTCGATCTACAATCGACAATATTTCTTTGAAGGCCTGACTTTCTCCAATGATATGTGAAGAATTGATTTCGGCGTTATCCTTAGTTTGAGCACTTCCATATAGCGTTAAGGCTGTTTTTATTGAATTGATGAGATGTTTGTTGTCCTAAGGCTTAGCCAAGAAATCCTTTGCCCCATTCTTCGTAACCTCTACGGCCAGTTGTAAGGTGGCCCATCCAGTAATGAGTATAACGATTATAGATTGATCATAGTATCGTATTCTCGAGAGCATTGCCAATCCTTGCTTACCAGTTGTATTGATTGAAAAATTCATATCGAGCAATACCAATTCTGGTTGAAACTCTTTCAATACATCCAATGACTGATTAGGATGCTTGACACTTCTGACTTCGTAAGAATTCTTACGAAGCAGAAGCTCCAAGCTTAAGCATACCCTAGGGTCATCATCTATGATCAGTATTTTTCTCACCAGGTATGCTAATTATTAATATTTTCCTTATTCCACACAAGAGATTTTAGTCTTCGTGTAATGCAGTAGCTGGATGAATCCTTGATGCTTGAATGCTGGGATACAAGGCGCACACTGTAATAACTACCATTATCACCAATGTGGCGTATGTGATGCCTTGATAAAAAATATCTGTGGGAACATCTATAACCTGCAGAATCGGTATTTGAATAGCGAAGAAAATACCTACTATCAACGCTAAGGAGGCAAGAAAAACAACCTTCCATTGTAAATTGACCAATGATAGATCCTGGATGGCCTCCTAAGGCCCTTCTAAATCCTACTTCAGCCTTTCTACGACTGATGGAATAAGATAGTACTCCAAATAATCCGAGGGCTACATTAATACAAAGGAATAGACACATGCTCAACAATACAACAATAGGAATCCAAGACTCGAGATTGGCTCGTTTCCTAAGTTAAGGAGCGTCTTGTATAAAGAAGCTGGTAGTCTTTAATGTACTCTCAAAAATTCGACTAATTTTCTCTTCATAGGCCACATCAGCGGATGGATCCATCTTAAGATAAGCATTCGTTAGTTTAGTAAATCTATTGAACTTTGGATTTGATAATAGCAGAATCCTATTAGCTGATTCTTCAAATTCCCCATTGTACTTGTATTCATCTATGGCACCGACAATCTTAGTTTCTACCCCATCAAAAGGTATAATGCTATCAATCATACTCTTATCGCCAAATGACTCTTCCATAAAGGTTTTATTGTCAATCAGGAGTTGATAAGTTGAGTTTAAGTCCTCTTCAGTAAAGTCTCTTCCTTCAACGATATTCATTCCATTCGCTGTGACATAAGCATAATCCACTATGGAGTAGCATTCTGAGATATTATATCCTAGATCATCATTTCCACTACACCAGTTGCTACCACTGAATGGTCCAACTTCGCTCCCAAAGGCTACTTCTTCAACAAGCTCCAAATCTTGGAGTGACCGCTTTAACTCCTCAATAGCCAATGCTCTGGTAGAGTCTGACATCCCTTCTAAGTTGCCAAAGTGGACATATTTTCTATTTTTCGTTTCGAATCCCAAAGGGTCTTCCAAGCGATCCGTATTGTAGAATACAAAACTGAGAACAGCAAATAGAACTATGAAGGCCAATAGTATTTCTGTAAGTATCAGGGCATTTACCCCTTTTTTATTCCAGATAAGAGTAAAGATATGCTTGATCATAATTTATTCTGTTTTAGAGCTGAGACAATATGCATTTTGGACATTCTATAGGCATGAAGGATTCCTAACAGCAATCCAAAAAGAAGACATATAATAAGACTGTATCCAAAGAATCTATAATTAACCTTGAGGACTATATCTCCTATGAGATTGGTATCATTAATCAGGTCGATTCCTAATATCGCCAGACCAAGTCCAATTAATCCACCGAGAAAGGTCTGAACTATGTTCTCTAAAATGAACTGAACTAAGATGGTAGTTCGATCTACCCCAAATGCCTTGCGTACTCCGATTTCTGAATTGCGTTCCATAAAACGACCGACATTGAGGTTGATCAGATTTAGTGTAGGTAATAGGATTAAGAATCCTATTAAGGCATACATCACCCAAGTCATTATATTTAAGCTTTGCTCGGCATTATTCATATCTAATATCTGGCCAGCGCAGGCCTCATGAAATCCATAAGGCTTAAATTCTGTGATGTCGAAATATTCTCGTGCCGGCGCTGGAACTTCTGTGTTTGAGTTTATGAATTTAATGTCTTCTTTGATTAGCTCGACATCAGAGCTCTCATCTCCAATATACATGGCCATGTAGGATCCAAAACTATTTTCATCTCTAATTTGAGAGTCAATATAATCATGAGTATAAGGAACTACTATGTCAAGTGAAAGCAACATTATTCCTGCTGGTTTGATCACTCCAATCACTGAGTAGTTTCGACCATTCTTTTCTATGTTTTTGCCGAGTACCTTATCTCTTCTGCCGAAATACTTGTCTGCAAGATCGTCTGTTATTACAGCTACTAATTCTTCATTTTTTACGGCAGTCTCATTGAACCCAAATCCATCGATAAATTTGAAATCAAAGACTTCCCCAAATCGATGATCTGCATAGACGGCTTTTAGCTCAACCTTAGAGTTATTGACTTGATTCCTATTGAAGAAGGTTTGATTGACCGCATTAGGTATGTCATCAAGGTGTTCTTCTAAGAACCAATGCGCAAGCTCATTATTAGAATTGCTTGATCCTTGTTCATATAGTTTGTATCTAAAGTCTATGACAATCTCTCCATTATACATGGTCGAATCATAAGAGTATATAGTATCATAAAATATTTTCTTCAGTTGCAGATTGGGTACGAGCACCATTTTATCCCTCTCACTGAGGGCAGGGTTTGTGTCCACCTCAGTTTCTAACATTGAGATGATGAGCATAAGTATCGCCAGTGTAAAACTGATGCCAAATAGGGAAATGGAGGTAAAGAATTTATTCTGCCCCAGTGCACGTATGACTAATTTGATATAGTTACTAATCATATTTTTTTTAATTTTTGATGTGATGCAATTAGGCTACTTGCTGACCATCATATAGGCGCATAAGTTTGTGCGTCTTTTTAGCCATATTTTCATCATGAGTTACCATGACTATAGTGATATTATTCTCAGAATTGAGATGCATCAGGATATCCATGACTTCATTGCCCATAACACTATCGAGGTTTCCTGTAGGCTGATCTGTAAGGATTTTCTGAGGCTTTCCAACTATCGCTCTTGTAATAGTAACTCTGTGTTTTTGTCCATCAGATAGCTGACTCGGGAAGTGAGACATTCTGTTCTTTAAGCCAACGGACTCTAAAGCTTCTTCTGCGAGCTTCCTTCTTTCTTTGCTGCTGGTCTTACGATAGAATAGTGGTAGTTCAATATTGTCACTGACTGAGAGGTCAGGTATCAAGTGAAAGCCTTGAAAGATGAATCCAAGCTTTTTATTTCTGAATTTTACCATTGATTTAGTATTGTATTTAGGCGGATTGGATTCATTGATCTGCACTTGTCCTGAGGTCGGTGCATCCAGCAGTCCTATAATGTTGAGTAGTGTACTCTTACCACGTCCAGAAGGGCCCATGATTGACAAGAATTCTCCTTCAGGAATTTCTAAGTTGACACTGTGAAGGGCAGTCGTTTCTATGGTTTTAGTGCGGTAGACCTTATTAACCTGATTTGATGTGATCATATCTTTTATTTAGTTGTGGTAGATTAATTGAAATATTTGATGGGTTGATTTAATTCATTGTCATATGCTGTTAATCGTCTGATCTGATAATAGGTGATCCAATACGATTGTAGTGTGCTTACATAGTTGCGCAATGCTTGATCTTTCTCTATCTGAGTTATAGTCAGATCAGTAATGCTGATATCTCCGAGGACATATCTCTGTCTGGATATTTCAAACCTGTCCAATGACACATTTTTGATGTCCGCTTGGAGTTTGATTTGTTTCTGTAGTTGATCCCAATTAGCGATAACCTGTATGATGTCGTTATCAAAATCCAATTGATCTTGGGCTATCTGCTGCGTGATTAGTTCTTTTCTTGCCTTGGCTATAACCTATATCAGCTTTTTTACGACCCCAATCCAAGATTGGTATGCTTAAGCTGAGCTGAACCTGTTGTTAGAGATAGGATTCGTATAGATATCTCCAAGATTCTGGGACCCTCGGGCATATCCAAAACTGGCAAACAGTTCTGCTCTAACACCGTAGTCTACTTCAGCTTGATTGATCTCTCTATCAGCCTCTAATCTCTGACGTTCAAATGAGATGATATCAGGGCGATGGGTTCTGACTTTTTCAAGAGCTTGTGATGTCAGAATATCTACCTCGTTTGTCTTTGGATTGGGATTTTCAAGGCTTAAATCTATGT
>CACLQQ010000054.1 GCA_902609095.1 uncultured Bacteroidota bacterium
TTGAAGTGTTTAATTCCGTAAATGCTATTGGTGGCTTGTTCTATTGAATTTAACCTGTGGGCTGTAGGCCTGATACCAAATTTAAATTTAGCCATTTGATCGAAAGGAGATGGAGTCTCTGGAAAGCTGATTTTACTAAGTTTTAGAGCGGCAGGTGTTTGCAATCTTGACTTATGGTCACTAACGGTGTATGAATCCAATTTTTCTATTAGTTTAACTATTGCTTTTTCTTGCCTAATAGCAGTGCGATAAACTGCATCTACAAAGAAGTCCACTTGATCAAAGGCAAAAGATTTTCCTTCCTTAACATGCGGTTCAATTAGTATATCAAATTTCTTTTTTGCTCTTCACTATCTAATATACCCATCATGAAGACAGATTATTGGAGTATGTCAAACAATGAATTTAGTTCGGATCGGTCCTCTAAGACTCCTCCAACATAAACACCAATAAGTATGTCCGCACCCATTCTTAGGTTCTCCTCGGCAGGCATATTTCTAATTAAGCAACCATCAACATATAACTCTCCATCAATTTGTGTAGGGCTGAAGACACTTGGTATGGCCATAGTCGCTCGTACTGCTTGACCTAAATAGCCACTATTAAATTCTTTTATATTTCCATTCGCGATATTAACGGCCATGCAACGAAATGGACGAGGTAGATCATCAAAATCGTTCATAAATGTGGCGGCGCTGGATAATCGGCTGATCAGCAGATCAAGTTTTTGGCTATTAATAAAGCCTTGCGGGAGATCTATTTCTCCGTTTTTAATAATGAAGTTTAGCGCAAAACGATCATGAAATAGCTTTTCAGATTGTGCGATTTCATTGAGTTTAACGTTATTGCTAAGGACTTCATCCCAATCTACAGACTGAGCGCCAGTATTTCTACTTGTTCGGAAGCATAGCCTAATGCATACAGCCCTCTGACAATTGATCCCATACTTGTGCCAGTGACAAAATCAATTGGGACGTCTCGATCTTCGAGGTATTTGATCACGCCTATGTGACTCAGTCCATGGGCACCACCTCCGCTAAGTACGAGTCCAATTTTTGGCCTTTCATTGGATTGACCATACAAGAGCATTAGAGGTATGCAAAAGAGAATGGACAGCAATAATTTTTTCATAGATATCTAAGCGCTACAACTAACTAACGATTTATTGATACTTTCTAAGGTGAACATTAAGGAAATTATTAGATCATTATTCATCTTTAAACGTTTTAGAATTTAATAGTTATTATGGAGTATAGGAAGTTAGGATTAACGGATATAAATGTAAGTGTTATCTGTTTGGGCACTATGACCTGGGGAGAGCAAAATACGGAGGCGGAAGCGCATGAACAATTAAGCTACGCTATTGACCAAGGAGTAAATTTTATTGATACGGCAGAATTATATGCGGTCCCTGCCAGAGCAGAGACGCAGGGTAAAACCGAAGAGCATATAGGAACATGGTTGTCGAAGCGAGGGAAGCGAGATGACCTGATTATTGCAACAAAGATTGCAGGTCCTGGTTTATATACCAAACATATCAGAGAGGCAGCAGATTATACCGGAGAAACTATTGCGGAGGCCGTGGATGGCAGTCTAAAAAGATTACAGACAGATTACATCGACTTATATCAGATCCACTGGCCTGCTCGAAGAACTAATTTTTTTGGAGTTAGAGGGTATAGTAAAGTTGATACTTGGGAGAACAACTTTTTGACCATTTTAGAAAGCCTACAAAAACAGGTTGATGCTGGAAAAATTAGATATATAGGTATATCAAATGAGACTCCTTGGGGGCTTATGGAGTATCTGAAACTACATGCTGTTCACGGGTTGCCACGGGTCATGTCAGTGCAGAACCCTTACAGCCTGTTAAACAGAACCTACGAAGTAGGGCTGGCAGAAATGTCAATTAGAGAAAAAGCAGGATTACTTGCCTATAGCCCAATGGCATTTGGTATGCTTAGCGGTAAGTTTCATAAGGGAACTGATAAGCCAACTGATCGAATTAATAAGTTCAAAACCATGAGCAGGTATAATACGGATAACTGTAGAGAGGCAACTCGTCAATACATAGCAATTGCTGAGAAATATGTCATGACTCCTTCTCAAATGTCCTTAGCTTGGGTGAATCATCAACAGTTTCTAACGGCTAACATAATCGGAGCAACTTCAATGATTCAGCTGAAAGAGAACATAAGCAGTATCGATATTATTTTGTCTAAGGAGTGTATAAAAGAGATTAACCACGTTCATAATATGATCCCGAATCCTGCTCCTTAAATGACACATTGAAATAATTATTAAAATAGCTGCTGCTTAATTTGAATATTTGAATGATAAACAAATATCTTTGCATTCCCGTTAAAAGTTAATGAAAATAGATATAGGTAGACCGGTTAGCTCAGTTGGTAGAGCAACGCCCTTTTAAGGCGTGGGTCCTGGGTTCGAGCCCCAGACCGGTCACTTAATCATAAGGAATTCATATTATTGAATTCCTTTTTTTATATTCTTCATCAACTGAACTGTATTCCAATAAAATTATTTGAGACTCAACTTAATTCATCTTAATTATCTTTTGAAACTATTGAATTAGATGTACATCCCTTTTCCTTATGGTCAAAGGAAAGAGTATTGACAATACCAAGAATAATAGAATCAATCACCATGTTTATAGAGTGGGTATGGCCTGAGATAGATCAAGATGTAAGGATGGATCGAAGTTAATACATGTCGATATATCCTTAAAATCAGTAAGACAGAATACAAAGAATCTCTCCTCATTAGGTACTTCATATATATGGAGAAGTTAATATTGTTTTGCCTGTTTGTGCAACATTTGGATCTGGAAATAATGTGCGATCTGATCGATCAAAAACTGGACTGATTAGTATCGGACTAGTGGTACCTGCACATGTGTTTGAGTCAAATCTGAGAATGACCCCAGGAGCATAAATATTGGTATTGCAAGTTGCAAGGATTTTATCAGCTCGTTGCTCTATTGTTTCAGTGTTTGAAAATATAAGCTTGAATAGCTGAATATCTATAGTATCCTGGCCACGAATGGAGATGCAGATAGTAAATAAGCCTATGGTTAATATAAAACGTAGCGCTCTTAGCATTTCCTTTAATCCCACTAAAATAAGGTAATACCAAGCTTTTACTCTAAAAAATATTACATATATTTTTTCTTTATATGTAGTAGATTGATGTGCTAAATTTCCTTTTATGAGACATGTTTTATTTGTTAACAAACCATGGTGGCTAATTAAAAGCGAACTATTCCCTATAATATTATTTGCCATATATTATTTTGTAAATGCTCAATAAAAGACAACCATAGAAAATAATATTTTTAAATACTCTATGCTGGCAAAATGAAAGCATGCAGGCAATATTTAAATATTTCGGTTCAAGAGATGGAGTGGATTTTAAGACTGAGGTATTATCTGGTCTGACGGTAGCTTTTGCTCTCGTACCCGAAGCTATAGCCTTTGCATTGATAGCAGGTTTATCTCCATTAACAGGATTGTATGCAGCTTTTAGTGTTGGACTAATTACCTTTTTTTAGGAGGTAGGCCGGGTATGATTTCTGGGGCTACTGGTGCCGTAGCTGTAGTAATTGTAGCATTGGCTAAAAGTCATGGAGTAGAATACATAGTTGGTGCTGTCGTCTTGGCCGGCATCATACAAGTATTAGCAGGTGTATTTAAGCTTGGAAAGTATATAAGGTTAGTATCTCATCCGGTAATGTTTGGGTTCGTTAATGGATTAGCTGTAGTCATTTTCTTGGACCAATGAGATCAGTTTAAAGTAATTACAGAATTTGGTGTAGTTTGGATGACAGGCTCGACACTATACTTGATTCTTGGCTTAGAATTGCTTACAATGGTTATCATTTGGATTTTACCTAATCTCCCTAAGGCCATACCTGCTTCATTAGCGGCCATATTGATTATCTCTGCCATAGTCATAGGAATCGGTATTGATACTCGAACTGTGGGAGATATAGCTTCAATAGATGGTGGGTTTCCACCATTTCACATACTGCGATTCTTTTTACAATTGAAATATTAACAATCATATTTCCATATGCCCTAATTATAGCAGGGGTATGATTGATTGAAAGCCTACTGACACTCAACTTAAGTGATGAAATAACCCAATCAAGAGGGGATGGCAATAGAGAATGTATTGCTCAAGGAACAGCAAATTTTGTAATAGGCTTATTCTCTGGAATGGGTGGTTGTGCCATGATTGGTCAGTCACTGATCAATATTTCTTCTGGAGCAAGACACCGTTTATTTGGAATTATAGCTTCATTATTATTATTGTTGGTATTTATTATGTCCGGCGCTCCAATTATCGAGCAATTGCCAATGGCGGCATTAACAGGGGTCATGATAATGGTTGCCATGGGGACCTTTGAGTGGGTCAGCTTGCGGACTTTTGGAAAGATGCCAACTCATGATGTGATCGTTAAGGTCTAAGTGTCTTTAATTACGGTATTCCTACATAATTTGGCTTCAGCTGTTTTAGTTGGTGTAATCATATCTTCTTTATCATTCTCTGGGGACAATGCCAAGAGAATTAGAGTCCGTAAGTATATTGATGATTCGGGTTTAAAGCATTATGAAATCTATGGTCCGCTATTCTTTGGATTAGTTACTGCCTTCAATGATAAGTTCGATGTTAGCGGTGACCCCGAAGAGGTTATTATAGATTTCTATGAAAGTAGAGTCGCAGACATGTCAGGAATAGAAGGGCTCAATAGAATCACCCAACGATATAAGGCTGCAGGCAAAACCGTTCAGTTAGCTCATCTCATTGCCCGATGCAGAAAACTCTTGGGTCGTGCTAACAAGATTGTGGATGTGAATATGGTTGAAGGAGGGAAAGAAAAGGACTCAAGAATCAGTTTCGAACTGGCGTAAATAATATGATGTCAAGATAGAACTTAACTAAGTGACATGAGTAAAATATTGAGTCCCATAGTGAATAGCATCATTTACCTATGGAACATTCGTCGCAAATCTTAACAGACGCATTTCTTGGGAGTTCTCGTGCTTAGAGGTTTATTTGTTGTTTAATAACTTATCATCATACGTAGTGTAAAGACAGAGGGAACTGCTCTAAGATTATTTGTAGGTGCACTGTGTGATTCTTGAATCAATACTGCACTTAAATTTTGCTAATTACTGGTAATTATATTTAGGCAGTAGTTTAGCCCAAGAGTATTATTTAAAGCATATTTGCTTGTTAAATATTAATTGATAGGCGATGTCAGATTATTCCTACGTTTTTAACGCTCATCCTTCTTTTATAGATTCTATGTATCAACGCTATTTAACAGATCCTGAATCTGTTGAGGATGGTTGGAGATCCTTTTTTCAAGGTTTTGAATTTGGATCTTGTAATGGGCATGAATCAAGTTCAAATGGGGCTCAAACCACTGATTCTTCAAGTGTGCTTTCCAAGGAGTTTGGGGTAATGTCCATTATTCACGGATTTAGAGACCGTGGACATTTACTATCTACAACTAATCCGATCAGAGAAAGAAGAGATCGTAGGCCTCATTTGGATCTTAACGATTATAGTTTAGCAGAAAGTGATCGAAGTCATAAATTTAAGGCAGGTGAAGAAATAGGCCTTAAGAATGCGACCTTACAGGAAATCATCGATCGGCTCAATAAGATTTATACAGGTAATATTGGTTTTGAATATAGCCATCTAGAGGAACGAGCAAAACGGATGTGGCTGCGGGACAACATAGAAAATCGCTCTCTTGAAGGTTCCTATGGGTTAAGCGTAGAAAAGAAAAAACGTATCCTTCAAAAGCTAAATGGGGCAGTAGGCTTTGAGAGCTTTTTGAATAAAAAATATGTAGGACAGAAGCGTTTCTCTCTTGAAGGCGGTGAATCTATTATTGCTGGTCTAGATGCGATTATTTCTGCTGGAGTGTCCATAGGGGTTCAAGAAGTTATCATAGGCATGGCTCATAGAGGTAGGCTAAATGTATTGGCCAATATTATGGGTAAAACGTATGAGCATATATTTAATGAATTTGAAGGTAACGCTGTTCCAGAATTAAGTTTTGGAGATGGTGATGTGAAGTATCATTTGGGGTATAGCTCCATCGTGGAAACTTATAATGGAAATAAGGTTCATCTTAAGTTGGTTCCTAATCCATCGCATCTCGAGGCGGTTAATACAGTTGTTCAAGGATTTGCAAGGGCTAAGGCGGATCTACTATATCAAAGTGATTATGATAGTATTCTTCCAATTTTGATCCATGGTGATGCGGCAATTGCGGGACAAGGGATCGCTTATGAAACGGTTCAAATGAGCCAATTGGAAGGTTATTATACTGGAGGTACTATTCACATGGTTATTAATAATCAGGTTGGATTTACAACTGATTTTGATGATGCTCGATCATCGACATATTGTACAGGTGTAGCTGGTTTGGTGCAGGCACCAGTATTTCATGTGAATGGAGATGACCCTGAGGCATTAGTGTATGCTGTTGAATTAGCCACAGCGTATAGGCAGAAATTTAATAATGATGTATTCATAGATATGGTTTGTTATCGTAGGCATGGCCATAATGAAGGAGACGATCCTAAGTTTACCCAGCCTCAGATGTATGAATATATCAATAAGCATAAAGATCCAAGAGAATTATACGTTTCGAAGCTGTTAGCTGCTGGTGATGTGGAAAAGAGCATGGCAGAAGAAATGGAAAAAGCATTTTGGAATGACTTGCAAGAGCGTCTGGATGAGGTGAAACAAAAACCACTTCCATACGAATATCAGGAGCCAGAACAAGAGTGGAGAAAGTTGAAGAAGACTACTGATGCCACAGATTTTCAAAGTTCTCCTAAAACCGGAATCAGCAAAACTAAGATCGATAAGATTATCAATCATCTGATGACGATCCGAGATGGCTTCACTCCTCTTAGCAAGATACTAAGGTTGCAAAAAGGAAAGCAAAAGCTGCTCGATCAGAAGAAAATTGATTGGGCAATGGCCGAGCTCTTAGCTTATGGGTCCATTCTAATGGAAGAGACTCCAATCAGAATCAGTGGACAAGATGTTAAGAGAGGAACATTCTCTCATAGACATGCTGTATTTTTTGATGCCAAGACTTATGAGCAATACAATCGGTTTGAGGGTTTATCTGATAAACAAGGAAGATTCCAAATTTATAATTCATTGCTTTCAGAGTTTGGTGTATTAGGGTTTGAGTATGGTTATTCCTTAGCTACTCCAAATGCTCTGGTAATTTGGGAGGCCCAATTTGGGGATTTTTACAACGGCGCCCAGACAATAGTGGATCAGTTTATTATTGCTGGAGAAAGTAAGTGGCAGAGAATGAGTGGGCTTGTGATTTTGTTACCTCATGGTTATGAAGGACAAGGCCCTGAACATAGTAGTGCTCGCTTAGAGAGGTTTTTGCAATCGAGTGCCGAATTTAACGTAACTGTAGCTAACATTACGACACCAGCGAACTTCTTCCATGCCTTGCGTCGACAGCTTAAAAGAGAGTTTAGGAAACCGCTCATAGTTATGTCTCCTAAATCATTATTTAGACATCCAGAGTGTATTTCTGATATAAAGGACCTTCAAACCAACAATAAGTTTATTGAAGTAATAGATGACACCTCGGCGGATCCTAAGGAAGTTAAGACCTTACTGCTTTGTTCTGGGAAGGTCTTCTACGACTTATTGGTTAAACAAAGAAATAATAAGCGTACGGATACGGCAATAGTAAGAATGGAACAACTGTATCCGTATCCAAAGGATCAGATGGAGGCCATTTTTAAGAAGTATAGCAAGGCCAAAGTGAGATGGGTTCAAGAAGAGCCACTTAATATGGGTTCTTGGCAGTATTTATTGAGTTTCTGGAGAGACCCGAATATTGAGTTCGTAGGTAGAAAGGTAAGTGCCTCTCCAGCAACTGGATTTAAAAAAGTTCATGACCAACAACAGAAAGACTTGGTTGAACATGCTTTTGCTTAGTAAGCTACTTACTTAAATACCGATCTTAGTTGATCTCCGGTTTTAATGTTGGAGATAGCATTATTACCATTGATGGCTCCTCCTGATAATTGTAGGTCACCATATCGCTGGTAGTTTAGCCATGTAGATTGAAATCGTGGTAGCGAATCCGTGGCTGAAGTATAAAAGTCCCATAGTTTTACAAGATGGTCTCCTTGATCTACATATATGATATACTTATTATCAGGCGTAATACCTACTTCACTAAAGGTCATCTCCAGTAAGTCGGATATCTCTCCAGCCAAAGTTGTATCTGTTCCAACGTGTTTTAATCTTACACCAGAGTCCTTGAGTTTAAAAGGCATAAACAGCCAATAACTATCATTAATCCACATACGACGAGCTTGCTCCAGATAATGAGAAATGCTATCACTTTCAGTATATGATACGCCACCCTTGACAACAGTTCCAGTCATATCACTTAGATTAACTTGGTACTCCATGTTTTGACCTGGAACTGAGATCTGAACTGACTGATTTTCCTTATCCCAAGTATGTGTTCTCCTGCCAAAAAATGTCCATTGAAAAACGTCGGTGGTGTCCCAAGCAGTTCTGCTACCCATGGCTTCCATTACACGATCTGCAATAGATATGGCCATGCTATCCGATTCTACTGAATTAAAGCCTTCTGCCGCAGGATTAGTTTCTAATGCTTTATTCTCTTGATTACCATTTTGGCAACTTACTATAAAACTGAGAATAGCAATTGAGTATATATATTTTATCATTCAATGATTATTTTATTCATGTAAGTCTTGTCCTCAGTTACACTTCTCAAAAAGTATATGCCAGAACTATACTGAGAAATATCTAAGGCTTCATAGCGATAAGGTTGGCTTTTGCTCCACAGAATTCGACCTGTCAAATCAATGATTTGTAATCTGTCTACCTCAATATCTGAGAGCCGTATATTAATTCGATCATTAGAAGGATTAGGGTAGACGGTTATTTCTTCAGAATTAACGCTTATATCGTAAACGGACACTGTATTATCTAAGAAAGACAACAGCCAAGGTACTCCTATCTTTAAGGCGGGAACAATGCACTCTCCATGATCTAGAGGAATACCCATTTCTACCGACACAGCATTCACGTCAGCAGCTCCATTAGCATTCATAACGCTATCCGCTCTAAGGGAATTAATAAATGGTACCTGATCATCTCCTTCACAGTAAAGCATTAATGTTGGAGCTTTTGGCGTCCAATCATAAACATCATATTCTGATATAGCTTCATTAAAAGGATGATCGAGATCATTTTGAATTATGTTGAGGATGCTGTCTTGATACATAAATCTGGGGAATGAACCACCATAATCTCTTTCGAGGATTTCCAGAAGCTGCCTATTCATCACACCTAAGCCTTCACCGGTTTCATAGAATGGCCGAATAGCATCAATGAAATCAGGATTGAATACTTCTGTAATATCATCAAATAGCTCAGGATTAATAGTCCAGAGTGATAATGTTGAATAGACGAAATAGGAAGGGAAAAAGTATTCTTGATCACTAAATAGTAGTTTGATCATTATTCCCGATATGTCATATGGACCGCTCATTGGAAGAGAGGCTGTCACTGTAATCTCAGGAGCAAGTTGTTCTTCTATCATACGTTGAGCAGAGGCGGCACCGTGACCACCCTGACTATATCCGGTGATGAATAGTTGCTTTGTGTATTCTATTTCTTGTTCGTCCAAATAGGTTTTAATCGCTGAAAGCATATCTACCATTGCTCTGGCCTCGGTTTCAGGATGAACATAAGGGTGGAATCCTCGAGAACTACCCATGCCAATATAATCGGGGGCAAATGAGATGAAGCCAACTGTTGAGAACGCAGATGCCAATAAATACTCTTGACCTGTAAGATTCGATGGGATACTGTTGCGACCATCTGTTGTTCCATGCTGATAATTGATTATCGGCATAGGACCAATAATTGTATCAGGCAAATCCAATAAGCCACTTGCGGTATCCGGTAGGTTGTCTGATCCAATAGTTGTGTAAGTGATGCGATACAAGTCCACTCCACTTGTTATTTCTAAATCAGGTAGAAATGTACTCAAAATGGCTGCGAATGTCCCTCGGTTTAAATTCCCTTGATAGGTAACATCAACCAGATCCTGTGCTCCTAATGTAAGCGTATAAATCATTAAAATATGGATGAGTAAAAATTTTATTCTATGCATATTGAACGATATTTTGAGTTTTGAGATTTGGGTGATTACCTGGCTTCAACTATGAGCGCACTAGCTCCCCCACCTCCATTACAAAGAGTAGCAAGCCCTCTTTTGCCCCCTCCATTATGTAGAGCATGTATTAGGGTAGTCAGAATCCGCGCTCCGGAACATCCTAAAGGGTGACCAAGTGATACAGCACCTCCATTTATATTCATAATATCTTGAGATATACCACATGTCTTTGCAAAGGCTAAGGCGACAACTGAGAATGCTTCATTTACTTCGAATAGATCTATATCATTCATCTGAAGATTAGCTCTTTTAAGAGCCTTAGGCGCAGCCAAGGTTGGAGCGGTTGTGAACCATTTCGGTTCATGAGCAGCATCAGCGTAACTAATTATTTCGGCAATGGGCTTAAGATCATATCGTTTAATGGCATCTTCACTTGCTATGATCAATGCGGCTGCGCCATCGTTAAAGGTAGAAGCATTAGCAGCTGTTACAGAGCCATTTTTATTGAAGGCCGGTCTAAGTGCGGGAATCTTTTCAAACTTTACTTTTTTATATTCTTCATCTTGATCCATTATGATTGGATCAGATTTTTGTTGCGGTATGGATACAGGGACGATTTCCGAGCTAAATTTGCCAGTATCTGTTGCTTGCGCAGCTCTTTTATAGGATCGAATTGCATAATCATCTTGCTCTTCTCTTGAGATATTATATTTTGCCGCAGTTGCATCTCCATAATTGCCCATGGCCTGATGATCATAAGCGTCGGTCAAACCATCTTTCTGTAAACCATCTATTGTATCTATTCCGCCAAATTTATTGCCCCATCTGAGATTAGGTACATAGAAGGGCACATTGCTCATACTTTCCATTCCTCCAGCCACTATGATATCAGCCTGGCCTAAAGCAATTGCTTGACTTGCCATCATAACGGCCTTTATTCCTGATGAACATACTTTGTTGATCGTAGTAGCTGGCACGGTATTCGGAATGTCAGCTCCCAGTGCAGCTTGTCTTGCCGGAGCTTGTCCTAAGTTTGCTTGACATACATTCCCAAATAAAACCTCATCAACCGTTTTTGGGTCTAAGCCAGCTGCTTTGAGAGAACCAGATATAGAAATTGATCCAAGTTCATTTGCACTGAATCCTTTTAGTGTCCCACCGAAACTTCCCATTGGTGTTCTTTGAGCTGAGACGATATATGTTTTTTTCATGTTTTGATCTATGATTTTAAGCAATCGATAAGAGATGATAAGATATAAACGTTTAACTTTTCGTTTGAGAATTATTAGGACATTATTTGTCGTTATTGCGAATTGATAATTCGTCGTAATGTAAATACATCAGAGGCCTAAACAGTTTGTTCTTTTGAAGATAAAACGGACTTAATAAAGTAAAAGCAATATGAAAACTGTGATGAAATATATCATACTAGCCTTATTCACATCGTTCTCTTTTTTGCCAAGCGCAAAAGCTCAAGTTCTTCAGGAAGAAAATATGGTCATGTTGATGAAGGCAAGTGTCTTATATGAAACAGGAAGATATGATGAAGCTGTAAGAATGTATAATAGGATCTTAAAAGAAGACAACAGTTCTATCAATGCCTATGTCATGAGGGGGAAAGCCAAGTATAAGCTTGGAGCATATAAAGGGACAAAGATGGATCTATTGGAATATATAGGACAAGCAGGTGTTACAAAAGAAGTAATAAGATTAATGATAAATACAGAATATCGGCTTAATAATCTAATTGCAGCTAAGAATTATGTAAGCACTGCAATTGAGTTAGATCCATATGATGGAGAATTGTATCACCAATCAGGGATGATAGCGCTTGATGATGGCAGAAAGAATGACGCCTGTGAGAGCTTTGCTATTGGCTCGTCCTTAGACCATGGTAAAAGTTCTCAGATGTTTAAATCGCAATGTTATGGTTATGTAGTGAAATCAATAAATACAGCGAATTCTCAGCCTGAGAATCTCGTTAAAGATGATTCTCAAGTTGCTTCTATGGAAGATAACAGAGATATATTCCAAGACGAGAATAATGTGCCAGAAGTAAGTTTTGAGGAGTCTGATCCAGTCGATAAAACCGTAATACAAGAAAAAGTTATAGATGAGAATTTAACTATACTAATAGACGAGGGATTAGGAGCTCGTTCTGTCGAGGAAAAGCCAAATATATTTATCTTATCTACCGAGGACGGTGACGTCGTAATAGACGTTTGTGTAAATGCTGATGGGAAGGTAGTTGATGCAACATTCAATAGAGAAGAATCAACATTGTTCAGATCATCATTGACTTCGTTGGCATTGCGTAAGACTAAGGAATTTATTTTTATTCCGTCTCTTCGAACTGAGCAATGTGGCAAGTTTGTCTATAAGATTAAGGCCTAACTATATCTGAATCTGACCCTTGAGATAGGTTAGACATCTTCCTGATATCAAAGTTCTTGATCCTTTATTTTCGCATGTAAAGTACCCACCCCTAGGACTACATTGTTTTGCGGTTAGGGTAGATTTTTGTAGTTTTTGGGACCAATAAGGTGTTAGTGTTGTGTGTGCAGAACCAGTCGCTGGGTCTTCATCCACGCCCGACGCCGGAAAAAATCCTCTAGAAATAAAATCATATTCCTTTGATGGGGCAGATACGATCACTCCTCTAACAGAAATTTCAGAGAGTGCTCTAAAGTTTGGTTTCATCAAGAGGATGTCTCTTTCATTTGGGTAGATTAAGAGCAGGTCATCTCTACCTTGATATATTTCCTTAGGGGTCGAGCCTAGTATTTTCTGAAAATCAACGTTTAATGATGCTTTTTTGATTTGGTCTGTTGGGAAATCTAAGGTCAACTGAGATCCTTTCTGTTGGATAGAAAGGGGGCCTGATTTAGAATGAAATTGTATTTGATCATTATTTTCTCCCAGTTCAGTGAAAAGTACATGTCCTGCTGCTAAAGTGGCATGTCCGCATAGGTCAACTTCGATAGTCGGTGTAAACCATCTAATATGATAATATCCGTTTTGTCCTGTTGGTATGGTGAACACCGTTTCAGATAAGTTATGTTGTTCAGCGATGGACTGCAGCCTATCGTCAGATAGCCAATTAATTAATGGGACAAAGCCTGCGGGGTTGCCGGTGAATGGCCCTCTCGAGAACGCATTAACAATATATATTTGACTCATACTATTCATTACGCACCTCTTTTAGAGTGATATGATTTTCTATTTTGTAAGATATTTTACAAAACTAAAGTTTGAAGAATATCTTTTATCAAAATGACAATGTAGAAGAGGATAATTAAATCTTATTTTATCTCAGGCCAATCTATGTCATTTCTAACATTTACAATAAACCAATTGATTTAATCTCGGTAAGGAACTGTCATAGGAGGAAAAGACCTGACCGATCTGTTGAAATTTTTTAGATTTAATTAATTGAGGATGAATTCAAAATCTATCTTCTTAATAGCAATCATGCTATCAATGTTTATTGCGTTGCCATCTTATGCTAATGATGTTTCAGACAAAGAAGAGTGTATAAAATTCAATGATAAGGATAAATATGGTATACCTAATGATGTAAATAATTGTCCTAAGACTCATAATCCTGCTCAAGATGATTCTGACCGTGATGGAATCGGTGATGTCTGAGATGATGATTGTGGTTGTGAGAGTGAGATGCAAATGATTTACGTATGCTAGGACAATATCACCCGTAGGATCAATTGTATTGCACTCAACGATGATAGAACTTATTGTGGTCCATGTGAATCTCGTCGTATGGATCCTTTTATGACTTGTGCGCCTAATGAGGACGAGAAATTAATTTTCCACTTAATCCCATTATATCCTCAGAATCTCAGAACGGTCAAAGTAGATTGTGACGAATTGGATAGGTGTTTCAGTGCTGATGGATCATTTATGAATCCTGCCAACCAATGTGGTCCTTGTAATTGTGCAATGATCGGAGATATTGATATTTATGGAGATGGTGTACCAAATAGTTGTGATATTTGTCCTGGGTCTGACGATAATGTAGATATGGATGGCGATGGAGTTCCAGATGGCTGTGATAGCTGCATGATTGGAGATGCTGATGGTGATGATGTTTGTGATGACGTGGATATCTGTATGGGCTCAGATGATCGAATTGATACCGATAGTGATGGTATTCCTGATGGTTGTGATGATTGTGTAATTGGGGATTCAGATGATGATGGAGTTTGTGATGATGTTGATATTTGTATAGGCTCGGACGACTGAGTAGATACTGACGGAGATGGTATTCCTGACGGTTGTGAAACATGTACTGCTGGAGATGCTGATAATGATGGAATATGCGATGATGAGGATATATGCCCTCAAGGAAGAAATGATTTGGATATAGATTTAGATGGTGTTCCAGATGCTTGTGGTCCATGTCCTATGGACTTCTTTGATGATTTCGACGGTGACGGAATTTGTGATATAAGTGATAAGTGTCAGGGAGCAGATGATAATGCCGATAGTGATGGTAATGGTATCCCAGATGCTTGTGATGTTTGTCCAGAAGATCCAAATAATGATAGTGATGGTATTAGTGATAGCAATGATATATGTTCTAATGGAGATGATTCTATTGGTTATAATGATAATAATATTCCAGATGCATGTGAATCGAGTTATTGTGAGGTTAGAGGCGATAGCTGATTTGAGTGGATAGAAGATGTAAAGTTGGACGAGACTTTCAATCCATCTGGTGACAATGGAGGATATGCTGATTTTACTATTATTTCAATTTCATCAAAAAGAGGTGATGACATTGAAGTTTGGGTTACTTCCGTTTAAACTGATGATATTTGTGCTCTTTCTCATTATGTTTTCATTGATTGGAATAATGATGGTGACTTTGATGATTTAGATGAGTTTGTATTCCTAAGGCAATATTTAAGAGAAACTGGAGCTACTGTTACCATACCTGAGCATGCTGCTATTGGTTCGCTGAGGATTAGATTAATAATTACATATGGTCGAGTAGATAATGCTTGTGATCCATGTATAGATGGAGAAGTAGAAGACTACACATTAAATGTTGAGGCCAGCTCTCGTACTAAAATACAAGATGACTCATCTGACTCAAGCACTGCCGCACAGGTTGAGGTTGTTCCTAATCCAGTACAGGTGGGTACAGATCTCAGAGTAAGAATAAGTGGCGATGTACGTAATGATGCTTTTGCGAGGTTAATTGATTTAGATGGAAATCTGATTATTCAGATTCCTGTATTTGAAGGAATTAACATGTTAATTCCCCGTGGTGTGCAACCAGGAGTCTACATCGTGGAATATGGGACAAATGGACTAGCAGAGCAAGTAAGAGTAATAGTTCAAGACTTATACGAAGATTAAGATTTTATTCATATCCTTGTTATTCAATAATTTTAGCAAGAAGGCCCATGACTTTGAGTTTTGGGCCTTTCTTTTGTTATTGAAATAAAAGCAGGTTATAATGATTCATAACCAACTTCGTGACCGAGACATTTGTATTTGTGCTCGCTCACAGCATCAACCATTAGGAAATTATGAATTCATTGTAAATACACCGATCGCAAAAGTGTTAAAATTCAAAACCTTAACATTTGAAAATCTTACTGGAACGGTAAATATGTGCACAATTAATAGGGGAGACTGCTGAATTGGATTTAGAGTTAAATTATATTCGGTTCAAAGAATTAGGGTCTCCATTGCTCTAAAAGAAAAATATAATCCACATGATGTGAGGATCGCTAAACTAAATGAATGATTCAACTCGTCTTGATAAGACGTGCATAAAAAAGCCCAACATTTTGGTTGATGCTTGACTTTCGGTTAATGCAATAAAGGAAAAGGCTGAGGTCATTCAGTTACCCTTATGATCCGCCCTTAAATCGTCGATGGATTCATGTGTTGAGCATTTAATTCTTTTATGAGATCGGATAAGTCATGTATGTCCGAAGATGCTGACCAATCCGTTCTCCCTTAAATTGGATCAACCCACTCTTAATTTAACAAGCGTGATTTTAGAAAGATACTTTGGTAAACTTGTAGGAATCTAGTATAGCTATCGGTTAAACACCTTTTATAGAGAAAATGTAGATTATATAAATCCAAAAGATTTGTGCCTCTTTGGGCTTCAATCCTCCATATTTTTATACATCACTATATGTGTAAGACATTTTTTTTTATAGCCATGTTATCTTTTCCATTCGCATCAAATGGTCAATTTCTTGAATATTTGACATCGTTTGGAGATGAATTAGGAGACCCCGATGATGCAGATTGTATGGTTGTAGGAAAAGGCTTGCTTTTTGTTCAGGATGATGCTGTAGATTAGATAGAGGTCTTTAATGCTTCTTCACCTTATAGTCATATCCAATCCTTTGGAGCATCTGAACTTTCTAATCCAGCAGAAGGAGGAATTGCTAAATACAATAATCTGCTTTTTGCTATTGATGATGGAGATAATGAAATTGAGGTGTATAGTTGTGTCGCTCCTTTTAGGCATGTGGCTACATTTGGGTCTATTAATCCAGAAGGGGCTGCGGCAGGCCAAGGCAAACTCTTTGTTTTCGATTCTAATAGTGATGAAGTACTTCTTCAGCTTACACGTTACTGGCTACTATTAGAAATGCCAACATGACAAATCCTGCTGCTTCTGTTGTATATAATGGCAGACTGTATATTGCAAGAAAGGACTCTGATGAAGTTCATGTTTTTGATGTTTCAACTTACGCCTACGAGGGCAGCTTCGGTAACGTGGAAAAGAGTGATGCTGATGTAGGAATCGCAGCGGGTGATGGGTATATTCTTGTTCTTGATGACAACCCAGATGAAATAGAAATATTTGAAGCATATCCACTATTTACGCATGTAGGTACTGTAAATATTGGCGCTGATTTGTCTAGTTCAGAATGAATAGCCTAAACCAATGGTCTTATTTTTGTTGCAGATAACTCAGGCAGAGATGAAATTGATGTACATAAATGTCTTCTAAATAAACCAATTTCTTCTTTAGGAGAATGGGGTCTCGTAATATTAGGGTTATACTTGACCATATTTGGAGCAGTGGCTGGTAGACAAATATTAACTCAAGCTGCTTAGGCCTGATGTGCAGATGCAATGTATCGTAAAGGTGTATGTACTTGCATAACAAGACAATGATATTTGAACTGAAATGTTAAAAAAGGCTGTCAAAAATTGGTAAAGGTTGGTAACACTTATTAACTAAGCTTTAAGAGGGTAGAAGTTACATGGCTTCTGTCGTTTATGAATGTATTCTAATTATTAACCCAACTAAGAGTATTCTTATAACATTCTGAAAAATAGGGCCCTTGCTAACCATATGTTAACAAGGGCTTCCAAAATTGTAGCGGCGACAGGACTTGAACCTGTGACCTTCGGGTTATGAGCCCGACGAGCTACCAACTGCTCCACGCCGCGGTATAGTGTCCAGTTACAAAAGCACCCATCGGGGTATATTTTCATCCGGGATACAAATATACATTTATGTGATACTTGTCAAAAGTTTAAATGAACTATTGATCTTAAAAGTTGCAAACAATCGGTTTTGTATCAATTTTTCAAGGCCTTATCAGTCTCTTTCAACAACTCCTCAAGACTAAGTTTACCATCTTCTTTCTTAGAAGATATTTCAGATTGGTCAGTTGAAGTGTTTACACCTTCTTGTAATCGCTGCTTAAGTTGGTCGATAAGGACATTCTGTCTATGAATCGTTTCTTCTTGTTCGTCAATCTTATCAGCCTGCTCATTGACTTTTGCGAGTAACCTTTCTATCCGCTCCTTAATTTCAGGAGATATATCTGAGGTATTACTTACTGGTGATTCAGTATATTCGTTTGATTGTGGATTGACTTGCGCTATTTTATCTCTAATCTGATCCCATTTACCACTTTGCATGAGATATTGTGAACCAAAATATGCAACAGGAATAAATATGATCAAGAAGAATAAAAATCTAGCGCATCCAGTAGCTTTATATTTAGTCATAGTCGTTGTATGAGTTATTATGACGAAGATATATTGATGACAACTTAATTGATGCGAATTTTTCTACTATTAAGCCTTTGTATTCGATATATAGACAGAATCATGAAGAGTATTAGAGCAAAGATCAGGGACCAAGATTCATTCGATATCTTTTCCAGGCTGATTAAGGTCTTTGTATTGATTTGAATCATACTCTGGGTCTGCACGAGATCTATGGGACTTGATGATGACAAGTATGTATTAGAGCTATTACAAGTTCCAATAGACTTGACGGATTTTGGTTACCCTGGAGTAGTTATCGACAACCAGATACAAGATAAGATTACCGAATTAAAAGAATCTACTCCCTCCAATTAGATTGACTCAATACAGTTCGAGGAGAACAGAATCACAGATCTAAATGTACAAGTCATGGGTCTAGTGATGTGGAGTAATTCGTCAGTTTATCAACTGAAGAGTCTATCTGGCAAAAGATCAAATGTTATTTCTAGTGAGTTATTAGATATAGATTATCAACTATAACTCACGCTTAGGCTAAATCGGGAAACCGTTACAAAAGATAGTAGAGCCCTTATGGTTCTGAATCTAAGGGCAAGGCATTAGAAAAAATCATTAATAGAACCACTGTGTACTTTACAGACCCTTATTGTTTAGCTGTATTACAATATCGGAAGGGGAATACAGAAGAAGCCCTCGAAATAATTAGATATATCATTGATGAACGACCTAACGAACGGAAGTGGGGATACTTGGCTTAGTCGAATTTACATCAGAGTAATAGTGAATTGGACAAGGCTGAGCGTATGTTAGATAAGGCCCTATAATTTGATCTAAATTTTAGTTTGGCTAATACCAATAGGGGATGTTTAGCATTCAGAAATGAAGACTAGACAGGATTTATAGAGTATCTCAGTAAGAACATAGCTACGGAAGATAAGAAGATCGGAGTATATAATGGATTAGCGCTCTCGCATCTCAGGTTAGGAGAAACAGAGAAAGCTGAAGCTTATTATCAAAAAAATGTTGAGTAAAATCCACAGGAGTTTTGGGTATATACTTAACTACAATAGCTTCTTGATTAATGCTAAAAAAGATACTGCGGCTTCTTTAGAACTACTTAAGTTGGCAGAGAGAAATTCAGACTTCTATAAACTTCGTGCAGGTATTTATGCTACGAAG
>CACLQQ010000055.1 GCA_902609095.1 uncultured Bacteroidota bacterium
GATTACTTGATCTCGAGTTACAGATTGGCATAGAACATTAACCTCTATTTCTTGAGGCATGGTAACCGCAGCATATGGAGAAAGGTCTAAGGTTGGGCAAAGGGTATCAGTGGTTATTTCACGTCAATTAGTGAATTGGATTCCAAAACAATCTATATAAGCGGTTAAGTCCTGACATGAGCCTGCAATTTGGTTATTAAGGATGCAAGCTAATTCAAGTGTCTGTCCAGGTTGTACTGTCAAGTTTCTATTAAACTGCCAGAACATCTAAAAATCCTTATAGTCAGATCTTATAGTTTTTAACTTATTTTGGTCAATACGAGTGCTGATACTTTCAAATGTTACAACAAAGTCTCTTGGATCAATACAAATAGGTGCAGGGGATTCATCTTCATCAAATATCTCTTCGACAAATTGGATAACGAAGAACTGCCCTTCAATGCTCTGCATGATATACACTCGATCATATAGGTTTGTAATACTTAGACAGATTTCTATGGTATTGATGCCATCATGATTCTCGCCTAAAGTAATATTAGGCCGAATTTGACATATAATCGTAATAGGTAGAGTGATTAAGATTAGGTATTTGATAGCTCGTCTTGTCATACGTACAGACAACAATATTCTCAGTCGTAAAATCAGAGTTGATGGATATTAACTCTAAGTATAACTTATAACAACGATCGGCAATTTAGTTGAGAGGTATCATAGTAGAAATAATATGTTCTATCAAATATGACAATGAGAAAGATGGCGAAAATGAATAACTCTCAATACATTTAGCATTATCAAACTAGCAGTTGAAGCATATGAGTGATAGCTATGATCTTAAGGGTGTACTAAATCGCCTGTATAATCAAGAGGTCCTGTCTAAATCAGAGGCAACAGAGATCCTTACGGCGATAGGTAAGGGTAGAGTAGATCCCTATCAGACTACTGCCTTATTAACATGCTATCAGATGAAGCCAATTACTGGTGAGGAATTATCTGGGTTCAGGTCTGCTATGATTGATCTTGCAGTTAGCATTGATTTTAGTGATTATGAAACGATTGATCTATGTGGGACTGGAGGTGACGGTAAAGATACGTTTAACATAAGTACCATATCCTCTTTTATTGTAGCTGGTGCAGGGTATAGAGTAGCTAAACACGGAAACTATGGGGTATCCTCAGGTTGTGGTTCTTCTGACGTTTTAGAATTCTTGGGATATCAATTTTCTAGTGATCAGGATAAACTCAGTAGTGATTTAGATAAAGGGAATTTTTGCTATATGCACGCCCCTTTGTTTCATCCGGCTATGAAACATGTAGGTCCTATTCGCAAGGGGATGAAGACTAAGACCTTCTTTAACATGTTAGGGCCCCTCTTAAACCCTTCTCGACCTTGTCATCAGATTACTGGAGTTTTTAGCAGTGATTTGCTACCATTATATCAAGCAGTATTTGATGATATGGAGATTGAGTATGCGGTAATTTATGCAGATGACGGCTATGATGAAATATCCTTAACCGGTTCATTTCAGGTTCGATCAAATCGATTCAACGGATCAATGAGTCCTCAGGAGATAGGCTTACCTCAATTAGCTATGGAAGATTTACATGGAGGGCATACTGTAGAAGCGGCAGCAGAGATATTCATAGCTATATTAAGCGGCCAGGGTACAGGTGCTCAAAATGCCGTTGTTTCAGCTAACGCAGCCTATGCTATACAACGTTTTAAACCAGAGCAATCAATAGAAGACTGTATTGTAGAGGCACAAGAGGCTATTCGGTCACAAGCAGGATTGAGTTGTCTGAAGGCAGTAACTTCTTAATGTCAAAGGAGTAATAGTGAAGGAGATCCGGAATATCATTCAGCGTTATGAATCAGCTTCAAGTGAGGAGCAGTTGGCATTAGCTTCTGTAGTTCATGTTGAGGAGTCCTCCTATCGACGTATAGGTGCAAGGATGTTAGTGAGTAGCAATGGTGAGTGGATAGGAGGCATCAGTGGAGGATGTCTTGAAGGGGATGCACTGAAGCGCTCTCAGAAAGCCATATTTAATAATCGACCTTCGACAGTGGTTTATGATACAATGGATGGTGATCGTAATCAAATCGGAGTAGGATTGGGTTGCAATGGTCTCATAGAAGTATTGTTTACTCCTATTGTACAGAATAATCCAGAGAATGAAATAGAACAGCTCAAAAAAGCTGTTGCCATTAATAATCCAGCTTTATTAGTGAAGGTGATCGAAGCTGACCAATGTTCTGAAGTTCTCGGGCGTACCAAGTTGATCACAGATGTAGAAGGGGATAATACATTTTTAGATATAGACCTATCATTCACATCAGAAGTTTGGTCCAAGCGTAAGAACCGAATTGTCAAAAATGAATCTGGCCAATATGGTTTGCTAAAGATTTTAGTAGAGTTTCTTAAGCCTGAAACTCGACTGATGGTCATAGGAGATAACTATGATGTCCATGCTATGGTAGGGCTTGCTGAAGAGATGGGATGGGAAATATATGTGGTAGGAAGAGCAAAGAAGCTACCAAAGTATGTGTTCAACACTTCAAGGGCTGTAGTAGATTTCGATGAGGTAGATCGGATACCTCGGCATAGTTATACGGTAGCCATCCTGATGACCCATGATTATAACATCGATAAAAGATTACTTCCTCAATTGATTAAGTATAATTTACCCTACTTAGGGATGTTAGGTCCCAAGAAGCGCTATGATAAAATGATTGCAGAAGTAGGTCCATTAGACATTCCAGCAGGGCGACGCTTTTGTACGCCTGTTGGCCTTGAGATTGGTGCAGAGACTCCAGAGGAGATTGCTTTAGCGGTGTTGGCTGAGATAATAAGTGTGTTCAGAGATAAGCCAGGCACCTCACTAATTTATAAGGATGGGACGATTCATGATAGAATTTAGATTATGATAACAGTAGCTGAAGCATTACAGATTATAGAACATTCCACGGTTGACTATGGAGTTGAGTCTATACCCTTATCAGAAAGTGTGGGTCGAGTGCTGGCCGAAGATTGGAGAACAGATCGAGACTTGCCACCCTATAATAGAGCAGCAATGGATGGTATAGCCATACAGTATAAAGGATTTGAGCAGGGACAAAGAAGTTTTCAGATAGAGGGGGTCGCAGCAGCTGGAACCGAACAACTTACCCTTAACAAGGGTGACCATTGCATTGAGGTGATGACTGGTGGTGTTTTGCCTCATCACTGTGATACCGTGATCCGTTATGAGGACCTAACCATTGATACTGGAACTGCCACAATCAATATCGATTCGATCAGATATCAACAGAACGTTCATCACCAAGGGTCAGATCATCCTGCTGGTGATCTAATAGTTAGTAAGGGTGCTTTATTATCATCAGCTGAGATTGGAGTTGGGGCAACCATAGGTAAGTCTCTGGTCAGTGTTAAAGCACTACCTAAAGTCATAGTGATTTCAACAGGCGATGAGTTGGTATCAATCGATACAACTCCTGCTACCCATCAGATTAGGAGGTCCAATGTACATAAGATGCTCGCTGTGATGAAGGATCATCATATATATGCCGATCATGAGCATCTGAATGATGATCAAGAATCAATCAAAGAACGACTTTCAATAATCCTGAAGGAGTATGATGTTGTTTTGATGAGTGGTGGTGTTTCTAAAGGTAAATTTGATTTCTTACCTAAAGTTCTGTCGTTGTTGGGAGTGGAGCAGAAGTTTCATCGCATTTGCCAGAAGCCAGGTAGGCCTTTTTGGTTTGGCCAGACCAGTGATCACACTACGGTATTCGCCTTCCCTGGAAATCCCATATCTACCTATTTATGCCTATATAAATACTTTTTGCATTGGTTAAGGCGATCATTACAATTATCCCAGATAAAGTCTACCTATGCCGTTTTAACAGCAGATATTTCATTCAAACCAGATCTGACCTACTTTCCACAAGTATCCTTACAATCAGATGATCATGGACGACTAATTGCAACTCATCAAAAAGGTGGAGGAAGCGGAGACCTGGCAAATATAACAAGGGCAGATGCGTTCATAGAGCTGACCCAAGGCAAAGAAGTATACCGAGCCGGAGAAGTTTATGAGGTTATAATGTTCAGATAAAAAGTTATAATTTTAGACCATGAACCGCATAGTGTGATACTTATAAAAAACAATTCAAATCACTTTACAATTAGTCATCATCAGTACAATCTCCAATCTGAACTTCAAAGGCAGCGTTACTTGAAACTTGAAAGTCGGTATCCAATAGTACAGAGATAGGACTACGAAATAAGACAGACCCAGATGTCACACTTGCATCAGAATCTAATGATAGTTTACTTATAAAAGTAGAATCTGAAATAGAGCCAGTAATATTAGATTGGTTCAGATTGCAAAGGATACATGATTGAGGAGCTGTAAATAAATCATTTGACGTAATACTGCATTGGGCATCTGCACTGAATGATGCAGAAACATTAACAGCTTGCCCATCATAAGTAAGATCTGTAAGTTCTACAGTCTGTGGGGAAGTGGTAATTGCAAATGGTTGCCCATTCACATTGAGAGTACCACTTGACGGTGGTGATGTATAGCTCACTATTATGTTTTGGGTGTATGTTCCTATTGCTGGGTTACAAGCTCCTTGAGTACCCGCAGTGAGGCCAGTAATGTCACAGCCGGCTATACCACAGATCTCGAGACTCCAACTCGTTAAAGTACCGGCATCGGAATTAATATTATCCGTTATAATTAGTACCCAATCATCCATTGGATTTTCTCCGTTAAAAGCAGAAAGAGCATTGACAGGTTGATAGCTATTGCCGCTTGTGGGTGGACATGGAATATTGTTATTTGCCGCCTGATCGTCTAAGGAAAGATTGAAATCTGCATGACGAGTATTATTGCAAGTTCTATTTAAAACTCTGACTGTAGTACCTTGAGGACTCTTCAGGTCAAAAGTTAGATCACCAACATACGAGTGAGTACCCATCAAGTTTTTAATATTGAGATCTACGACACTACCTTGATCTGTAATGGTGATTGTATCAGTGGAAACAGTATTATCATTTATAGCAACAGGTGTATTAGAACTTGAGTACGATTCACATGTACTTCCTCCAGGGAGTATGGTAAAGTTCGAGTTATTAATGTCGAAGAAAACATTATCTGCACATTTGACTTTGATTCGTGCTGTTGATACGGTCACATCCGGTAGTGTAACAGAATGACTACCATTGTTAGTTACGTTACTGGCTAATGTTGTACTAAATAATTGTCCTCCATCTAGAGATAACAATATATTGACGTTGCTACAATTGATCGGAGCATTGGTGGTGCCAGCTACATTCCACGTGACAGTTATATCTCCACTTTCGCTCGAGGCTGAATTATGCGATGTAATAGCAAAAGCACCTCCATTGTCGACGACAGTTATTGTCAACAAATCATTGTCAACACCTCCTCCTACAGCCTTGTTATCACGGACTATAAGTTGAAAATTAAGTGTTCTCGCTACGGCCGGTAAAACTTCTCCAACGGTTGAGGTTACATTATAAAGTAAGTCAGACAGTCTCGGGAAGACTCTAGTAGGAGAAGTGGTTGGTGCATAGGATCTGAAAATTGGATTAGTGGTCGAGGTCGCATTAATCGCGGCAAATGAGGTCGCCGCATCCCATTGCTCCCAACAGTAAGTTAGCTGATCTCCATCAGGGTCGGTACCAGTACCGGTCAGTTCAAAAGGAGTGTTAATCGGTATAGCTTTATCATTGCCAGCATTCGCCGTCGGAGCATTATTTCCAGTTGCTGATGTTACTGGGCAACTAGCTCCAGATTCATTGGTAATATGTGAAGTCATTTGATTTAGACTTCTCAGATGGAAGTAGGCATCACTATTATTCTGAATATTTTGACTACCACATATGCCTGCATATGCCTGAATTGTAGATCCGCTACCTGGTTCGTATGCCGAGGATAGTGATCCATTACCTTGGCAGAAAGAACCATTTCCAGCAAAAGTATGACTACCTCCAAACTGATGTCCTATCTCATGGGCAACATAATCTATCCAAAATGGATCTCCTGTTGGACGGGAAAGACCGGTTGTGCCCATTGCTTTGAAGTTAGAACAAACGACTCCAAGAGCAGCTAATCCTGAATTAGTATTAAAAACATGACCAATGTCATAATTTGCTGAACCAATGGAATTATTTATGATTCCACCATTTTCGTTGATGGAACCGTTTCCATTGTTACTGAATGGGTCATTAGCATTAGTGAATATTATTTGATCATTGTTTGCAACTAACACCAACTTAACAGCCAACTCAGTTTCATATACTCCAGTTACTCGATTGATAGATGTAACAACTGCTGCTAATCCTTGAGCAGATGACCCACCATGAAAGTTCGTGTATTCTTTCTGTGCCGATACAGCCAATCTATAGGTCTTAAGTGTTACAGCTGTCATAGACTTTTTAGTTCCGTTAAGCTTGATTGGAGTCCATTCTCCTGTTTGGTTTTTAATGGGATCTATCTCTTTATATTCTATTGTTGAATGTTGGGAGCATTTCCAGTTTTGAGTATCTGGATTCTTGTAATCCTGCTTAGTATAAACCACATAGTCTTTATTGTTTTTTTTGTAATTTGGATCAATGAATACGGTACCCTTAGGGGATATGATCATAGCATGAAAACCTGCAGGAGTTATATCTATATAGATTCTATTGCTATGATCATCTGCTGCCGTCCCTGAGAAAGTTTGTATTTCAGGAAATTTAGCGGCTAACTCTGGAGCCATTACTTGGTTCGGTGTGATTTGATAAGTTTGATAGTCTCCACTGGGTAAAGGAATCTGAATATACTGAGGCTTAGAAGATTTTGTTGTGTTAGTCTTCAGTTTTTTTGCTAGTCCTGAGTAATCTAAGGAAATAGCTCTGTATTCTTCGGGCTGAATCCAAATTTCTTCCGAGGTTGAAGATTTGTTGCCGTTTCTATCAGACCAAAAATTTTGACCTGATAAGATAGAGCAGATCGAGAAAATAAAAACGACAATTAAATTGGCTCTGAGGTTCATAGGAATAGTAATATTAATTTTAATATAAACACTAATTATTCCAAATGTATTCTTGTATTATGCTTATATGATGTAAAAAAGTTTAATATAAATAGAATTATGTATAATACAAGTTGTGCTCTTCTGTACAGTCTCTGCTTAAGAGATAATTAAGATATTTATTTCATATTTGTGAACAATATCTTCTTTTAATATTTTTTGCGCTGGTCAAAATAATAGATGAGTAAGAGCTTGATCATTAGTGACTTTCGGAAATACTTACTTAGTATTGATGAAGGAGTTTTAAAAAGTTTTAGTCCGAACGCTATCTATTAATGATTCAGTATACTCGATGAAGCCACCATCGGCAGTGCTGGCAAAAAAGAATCTTGTTTTATCGTCTTTCTATACGATAAGTCGGCCATTCTGGTACTCAGAAGGGTATACTGCCGTACCTATATGTTCATTATAGAAATTGGAATATAGATCAATACCAATATGGGATAATTGCTTAATCGTCACTCTCTAATAATGCCAACTTTAATTTATTGATGGCTTTATGAAGAGTTTATAAGAGGAGTTGCGATTGATGCCCATGATTTGTTCTATCTCAACATAGTTCATATTTACTTTATACTTCAGATAGACGATTTCTTTTTGACGGGTTGGCAGGTTGGTTATTTCTGATTGAATCATTGAAAGTCTGATCGACTTAGATTACTCATCTGAGATACTGGTAGGATGAGGAAATAATTCGAAAGAGGATATCGATTCATGTTTATGTCTGTCTAATTGATGAATAATCTCACTACGTAAAAAGTTAAATAAGTAATTAGATATAGAAGGATAGATTTTGATGTGTTCTCTTTTTGACCAAATCATTAGGAAGATTTCTTGTAAGGCATCTTCGACCTTATCACGGTCAATAATTATGCGCATGCCATAGTTAAGCAGCCTATCAAATATATCATAATATAGCTCTTCTAATGCACCAGAATCGTTACTCACAATGTTATCCCAAGTTTTATTAGCCTTAGACATAATACTCGTAGAAGCTATAATTTGATGGTAAGCGAAGAGAAGAAATATTTGCCCTTGACGCCGAACTGAGATACTCTCCTGCTATATCTAAAATTGCCGTCGCTAATATTAGCGCTGTGAGTATGTCGATCCGGATAGATATTTGTCACATATTCATACCCATGACTACTTTGGCGACATCAGATAGTGTATAATCGAATGAAAGATTTTAAACTATTTTAGGTCTAAATCTTTGATCTCTCGATTCATAGCGTTGTGTAAAGGTGTTTAATGCCCACTCTGAGTTAATACTGTCATCAGGATGTAAATAGGTCACTGATCCAAATCGGATAACTGATATATGAGCCGTCCATTTGGGTCTCTTGATGGAAGTCGATATCATAATCTTGTTGTTGGGAGAGCCACTCGCGATACGGGCAACTTCTTCACAATTAAATGCTGTTTCATCAAGATTGTCAAATAATGAGGACGTAGCTATAATCGGTTGTCTTTCTTGATTTTTAAGCACAACAGTTTTGCCAAAATGCACCTTCAATGAATAGGTCAAATTGGTCCTATTAATATTGTGAAAATAGCTCGTCGATACGTTGAATCCCTTTGTAGAAGTATTAATGGCATTAGATAAAAATTGAACCCCAGAGACATTTTCATTACCAAAGACATTATGAAGTTCTTGGTTGGCGTTGGTTGGTATGATACCAGAAAGTACGATTCGATCAAAAATTTCTATTTGATAAGTATCAGTCTTAAATGAGAAGTTGGATGCAGGACTATAATCCAAACCTATATTATAACTCAGTGATGTCTCTGGCTTGAGAGGATCCAATCTTAATCGCTGAGCGATGGCGCTCTCATCTTTTATATGGACGATCCTAAAAGTTAACAATTCACCATCTGCAGATAGGAACTGAAATGAAGCACTCTTATAATTAGCCTGTGGCATTGATGGCGCTCTAAATCCTGTATTTGCTCCTATTCTTCCAACAATAGATTTAGTCAGATTATACTTTAGTCCTGTATTTCAGACAATTTTGGCACCAAAGTTTTCATAGTATTCTAATATTGTCGATAGGTCTAATAGCAACCTACTTGTCAACTCATTTTCTAAAGCAAGATAAGTTCCTATACTTATGCGATTTTCATTGGACATAGACTCAGGCCTAAATCCAGGAAAGAGTTGCATGCCTATTCCTCTTGGTCTACCATCTTCAGTCATGGATCCTCCATTCCGATAGGTATCTTCTTCTCCTGGGCTTTGAGAGAATCTTTCATACTTGAATTCTAATCCAAATCCCAGATGGATAATTTTCTGCTTTCCAAGTTCTCGACCTGCATCTACAATGCGTACATTTTGATCATACTCAAAACCTCCAGTCTTACCCTCTACCGGGGAATTGAGACCGAGAGAAGCATTATTAGAGTTCTCTACTTTGAAGATCATTAGATTTTGGCCAAAGGTATTACTTACTTCCAGATTCCAGTCATGTAGTTTTCTTTTTATACCTACCGTAGTTGATACATCTGTTATTTGAGTTTTGAGGATAGGAGAGAAGCCATCAGGATAAAGACCTGATTGTCTGCTGTCTTAATAAGGAAATCTATAAAAACCCCGAGATTTTCCTAGTCGACAGTTTAAACCCCCAAAGGCGTAAATTTCAAAATTTTGTGCGATAGGCAACTTTATATTTAAGAAGAATCCAGCATTATCAGCATCACCTGCTCCGATTTCCATCGCTTTGCCGTAGGGTAATCTGGTTTGAGAGTAAAATTGATTTATAATATTAGGATCATGATCTCTCTCATCACCATAAATCTTCCCTGAATACGGCCCAGCACGATTAATTGAGGTGCTTTTCCTAAAGTCCATTGATAGATTTAAGAATCCTTTACTCTTACCGAGATTAGTCCCAATGATACCTCCAAGTTGATAGTTTTGTCCGTCACCTTCTTGACTTACTTCATTCAATATTTTGGAATCAGAGTAATTCATGCTCTCCTTCAATCTAAGATTTATCAGCCCGGCTATTGCATCAAACCAATATAGGGCGACGGCATCTTCGCTAAGTATTTCTATACCCTCGATGGTTGAAGCGGGGATTGTATTAAGATCGGTTACTACTGTACCTCTGCCTATGGTTCCATTTATATTTAGTAATGAGCTATGATGCCTTCGCTTACCGTTAATCAACACTATGAGAGCATTAGCTCCAGATCAGCTCATACTTGCCGGAGTAATATGAACAGTACCGTCACTTATCGTTTGAAAAGTCGAATGAAATGACCTAGCTTGGTTATGTAGAGCTTCATTCAGGGTGTTATAACCAATGCTGTTGACTTCGCTTTTACTGATTTGCATATGAGGTCTTGCCGAACCTAAAATATTGATTGACTTAAATTTTGATCCAAGTACTATTATTTCATCAAGGGTTGTACTTTCTTCGAGTGAGAAGTCTCTCGTAACGTCCATTAGAGGATGAATGTTAACTTCTTCATGCTTGTTGCGATAACCTACAAACCTAATCTCTAATTCTTGATTTCCAGGTGATAGGTCAAGCTTATAGTAGCCATTTAAATCTGTAACCGCACCCTTACTATCCTGATCGCTATATAACGTGGCGCCTATAAGTGGTCGATTATATTGATCTTTGATGACGCAGCTAAGTAACCTTGTCTTTTTGTCGGGAACAAGGACATATGAGTCGGCATTAATTTTACTAAAGAGAACTCCAGTGCCATTTAAAATATCATCGAGAATTTCATGTACTTGATGTGAGGTTTCCTAAAGTACATAGTCTACCTCGACAGATTCTAATAACCCTTATTTAAAGATAAAATGAATTTCAAAATCATTTTCTAGCTTTTCAAGAACATCTACAAGTGGTTCTTTGAATGATTTGATCTCAGCACGGATGTTATCAGAATAACTATAGCATATAGCTCCATTTATACTCAGCATGAATATCAATAGGATATGTATAGTTAGTTTTGTCATATGCAATTAATAGCGCTACAGTTATACGATCAATGCATGGGTCCTATTTAAAGTGTATGTATTTTTTGTCTACGATTATTTCAGTATTTAATATGCCTTCTAATGCCAGTAAAAGATCATTAATAGAGGTCGCTTTTATTGTTCTGGATAATTCTTCATCCCACATTTTGTCGTCTTCTACTCTTACTTCATAACCATAATTTTCTTTCATAATACGGACAACTTCAGAAAATAAAGAGTTATGAAATTCATAGATTCCATTTTTCCACGACGTATATAGATCTATTTCTTTATTCTAGATTCCGAATCTCGATTTCTTCGGATCGAAGAAACCAGTTTGACCAGGTTTCATAGTGAGCAATTCCCTCTCACTAGACTTATCTTTTAATTTGATTTGATCTTCTTCCAGAGTGATCTGGGCACCATAGCTTTTACATTACAAATCGTGTCCCGGTCACTTTTATGTCTACATGATCAGTACTTACTATGAGAGGTGAATTACTATCAAGATGTGATATGTCAAAATATGCTTCGTCTTTAAGAAGAACTCTTCTCACGCTACTTTTATCCCACGATTTGTCAAGGCTCAAACTTGAATTTGCATTCAGCATAGCTGTTGAGCCCTAAGGGAAGTTGACTGTTTTAATTTCAGCATAATCCGTGCGTTCTGCTGCCGCGGTGAACATCATAATATAGGCGATAAAGCATGCAGATAGTACTATTATCAGTAACAAAGCTATTCTTGTCCAATTGTAGTTTTTTATAGGTTTATCGGGTATATTGATCTTGGTATGAAGGTTATCCCAGAGTCTCTCTTTATGAGCAGTAGAAGTACTGATTTTCTCAAAGTGCAATACGCCCAATAATTCTTTGGCAGCCTTGATTTGTTGAATAGACGGCACAGTCGATTCATATTGCAAAGGGAGATCATCAATTTTTGCTCCATTTTTCACCTAACTGATGAAAGCTTCATCTGTTACTAATTGTTCTACGCTCAATTTTTTACTAATATTTTAGAAGGTGCATTGATAATTGCACATTTGTATCTACAAAACTGATAAAAATTCCTGAGACTGATAATCATTATCAGTTTCAGGCGTCTATGTATGGAAAACCCAATTTTTTGTGGTTCTACTGAAGAGTAAATGCTACTCTTGCGAATAAGAATCGACCTCCAAAACTAAATTGTGGAGACCGTCGAGAATAAACAAATCTACCGCTCGATTGGAACGTTGGATCCGCCTCATCTGGATAAACATCCAATAGATTATTACCTCCAACCGTTAAACTCAGGCTGTCTGATAGATTATGACCCAAACTCAAATCAGTGATGATTTTACCCGCATTATATGGATCGATAGAATTGTCGACAAGATTTAAATCATTATCAAATATATCTGCATTAGTCGCTTCTGTAGTTTCTCCAAAAAATGTTTTGTGTAAGTATATATTTACTCCAGATATGGTAAGTGTATTACCCAAAGAAACCTTTACTCTTGGTACCGCTTGTTCTAAGTATATCCTGGTGGTATTATCAAAATAGGTGTCTTCTTAGGCTTTTTCTCTAAGTAATTCGGATGAGTTGATACCATCTTCTTGATTCCAAGTCGTCTTAGAAAAAGTTGCTGTAAGATCATTTCTTAATACTGCTCTTTCAGAAAGTGCCTTGCTGTGAGCTATCACGATATCTAAACCTCTTGAGGTCGTATTGATTGAGTTTGCTAAGAATGCTGCTCTCATCGCACCTGCGTGGTCAAATATTCTTTGTAACTCCTCATCATCTCCAGGACTAAACTGCCCTGGGAGAATAACTCTATAATTGATTCCGACCATATACATTTCGGCGGTAATCCTGAGGTTGGCGTCAGGAACTTTTGCAGTAAATCCAAGACTGATATTTTGTGAGGTCTGCTTTTTTAAATCAGGTATACCAAGCAACTGTTCCGCTCTTGAGGTATTAGCGAATACCCCGACTTCTTCAGGTACAGACACACCATCGACTAAGCTAAATATCGTTGATGTTCTGCTAAAATTTATCTGATGTAATGAAGGAGCTCTTAACCCAGTCGAGAAGGCTCCTATGATTGCGAAGTTGCTTCCTACTTTGTAACGGCCTGTCAATTTGTAGTTGAATGTCGATCCAAAATCAGAGTAGTTTTCAAATCTGAGAGCAGCACCCATCAAGAATTCATCGCTGAAATCTATTTCTATATCTGCATATCCAACACGAGAACTACGATTGGCATCTACATCATTAGATGGCAAAAATCCTGCGAAGCATTGTGCTCCTGATGGTCTTGCTCTGCCAAAGATATCTGTGCTGAGCAACTCATCTGGTGTAGCAGAATCGACTAAGTTACTATTGACATCGTAATTGCCAAATGAAGCCGTTGTACCTGGAAGAATGTGAAAATTCTCCCTTCTATATTCTGCTCCAAATGCCACATTAATACCTTTGAGACTGCTTAAGGCCTCAAAATATTGAGAGAAATCAATATTGCTCGTAGTTTGAGTAAAGGAATGTCCGCAAGCATCAAATTCAGTTGGGGATGAAGATCCCAAAGTCGCATTATGAGTATTAGTCATAAAGAACTTAAACTGATTGGATCAGTGTACTAAACTGAAATCCGTATTCCACTTTTCAACCATACTTCTCACTCCCGCACCAAAAGAGTTATCTGTAATATTTGAGTTTATGCGTGGGACGGTCCCATTAGGGTAAATTAAAGTCCGTAGTTCGATTCTGGCCTGGGAGTCTATAAAAACGCCCTGATTCGCCATTTCGATATGATGTACCTCCAAACGCATAAATTTCAGAGTGCGCACTCAGCGGTAGGGCGGCATTTAAAAATACTTTACCTCCTCGGTTAGCGGATTGTCCTACTCTCATATTATAGTCGGATCTCGTCTGACCTCGAGCGGCAAGCTCCGAGTCCGTCGCATCTCCCCCAAAGATATCTCCTAGCCCGTCAAGTGAGGTGAGGGCGTTAAGCCCTGTTAAGGTTTCACTGGTTAAGTATTATGCCTGAGGAGCTAATTATTGGATCTGACCTATCGATAAGGTTGTTACATCAATACCTGGAAATTGATCTCTAGCTACTCTCTCTATACCATTCATCATATTAATAATGCCACCACTAAAATTCTGCATCCTATTAGTGGAACCTCTATAGTTTAGTTCACCGGTAAGATTTATATATCCCCCATTATTCCCGAGATTGACGTTATAATTGGCACCGAGAACGACATTCTTGCCATTAAAACTTTTAGTTTCTCCCTCAAATGGACCAATGTTAACAGTAAAATTTCCTCCTTTCGTCAAGTTGACGCTGAAGTTATTTACATCTTCTTTTAATTTAATATTGATAACCCCAGCTATTGCATCGGAACCATACTGTGCAGCAGCACCATTTCTTAGAACTTCGATTTTATCAATCGCAGTAGCAGGTATGGCATTTAGATCTGTACCTACATTACCCCGTCCAAATGTTCCATTGACGTTAACTAATGATGTTGTCTGCCTTCTTTTACCATTGATAAGGACTAATACTTGATCTAGACATAGACTTCTAAAAGAAGTAGGGTCAATGTGGTCTGTCCCATCTGAAATCGTCTGAGTATTGGATGAAAAAGAGGGTGTTCTTAGGCTCAATAGCTGATTTATTGATGTCTGTGGAGCAGGAGCAGCGAACTTGCTTACATTAATTACATCTACAGGCACAGAAGATTCTAAGTTGGTTCTGTTATTGGCTCTTGTACCAGTGACTACGATCTCCTCAAAGAGTACTCCCTACTCCATAATGACATCAACAACTGTTGATTCTCCCTCGCCTATAGTTACGGTTCATGATGTAGTACCGTAACCCGTGTAACTGTACTCTAAAGTATATGTACCTGCTGACACATTAATGGAATACATTCCATCTAAATCAGTTACGGTACCTGTTGATGTCCTTTCGATTACAACAGAGGCTCCAATAAGTGGCCCGTCGGCATCAGATATGGTTCCTGTGATGGATTGACCAAAAAGGAAAGATGTCATTAACATCGAAAATAACGATGCTAAAATGACTTCATAGTTTAATAGTTTATACATAATAGTCTGGTTAATTAAAAAAATAGTTACACCCCTGTAGAGAAAGTGGAGTATCAGTTCTTCCCTTTACGAGAAAAAAAAATTTTTAATAGGAAAGAAAATTTCTTTCTAATCTTCTATGACCCAAATGTTGGAATTAATACCAAATAGTATCATGAGTAGTTATCGATCAGTTCAAAAATCGCAGACAATATTAATCAATACGCAATCTCATTCATTAGAAAAAAAGTGGAAACGAGATTATAAAGTTTGGTTTTGGCCAATCACCTTTCCTTCCGCCTCAGCCAGTGATAGAGGCACTGAGAATGCATTCAGATAGAAAAGAATATAGCAGTGTCCAGGGGGATCTCGAATTGCGTGAATTGATCTCTGATCTTCATATTATGTACAATGGACTCATTTCTAATCCTGGAAATGTCCTCGTCGTTCCAGGCTCTAAAATATTGATATATAATATTCTCTTAGCTCATCACTCAGCTGATGTGTTACTGTCTGGGCCAAGTTGGGTGTCCTATGAACCTCAAGTTAATATGCGTAAACCTAATCCTATCAGAATTCCTACTAACTATGAGGGCAGATGGAGAATATCACCAGAAAGTCTACAGAAAGCAATTTTGAAAAAGAAATGTCAACAAACCGCACTTATCTTGAATTATCCAGGTAATCCAGATGGATTGACTTACAGCAAGGTTCAATTAAAGGAAATTGCAGAGATAGCATGTCTTTATAATATTTTGATTATTTCTGACGAAATCTATGGCCTCTTAGATCATAGAAGTAGTCACCAATCACTAGCAAATTTGCATCCAGAAAATACAATCACCACCACTGGACTATCTAAATGGTGTGGTGCGGGTGGTTGGAGGCTTGAGGTAGCCTTGTTGTCTGAAGGAATTCGGCCCAATTAAAAGATTCATTGTTGGGATTAGGATCTGAGATCTATTCTTGTGCAACGATGCCCGTCCAAAAAGCACCAAAGGTGGCGTATCAGAGCTATAATAATATGAAACCCTATTTAGCATATCAAACCAATATATTGTTAAGCTTTTAACATACTGTACTGACAAATTGAACCAAGTGAATATAAAAACCCATCTAGGAGAAGTGGGATTTTATTTATTCCCTACTTTTGAGAGCCATCGTGAAAAGCTATCTAATATGAATATTCATACCTCCGCAGATTTAGCATCGAGATTGTTGGAGGATGTTGGAGTGGCTACTCAACCTGCATCTACATTCGACCTAACAGATATCTTGGCTTTGCGTATGGATTATGTAGATTTTGAAGAACCTATCATTGAAGGTGAGTTCGATATTTTAAAACATTGTCCAATAGTGGTAAGGGGAATAGATAAAATGACTTCGTGGATCAATAAGTTGTAAAATATAAGTTCTCAAGATCTTTCACATCATTGACGCGACGCATAATTATGCATCTTAAGCTATGAGTCCCTTGGCTATGTCACTGACCTTTGAAGTCCTTAGTTTCCATTATTAACAATCACTAGTTACCAGGATTAGGAGCTAAAGAAACCATAGTAAGTAGTATATATATAAATAGTTTTATTTCTTTAATCAGACGAATGTTCTGCCACTACAAAATGTTCGAGTTTGAAGATATGATTTTCTGATAGGGTTCTACCTACAGGCGTAAAGTAGGTTTCGTTGAGGTCTTCTAAGGATTTATTCTCAGATACGGTGAAGCCAAACTCGGATAGTGTTTGTTCTATTTCTTCAGCTGAATATAGAGATATCCATGGCTCCCCCAGTTTTGCAGCTAATTTCATAATAGTGGCTGCTTTCTTCGCAGGCCAAGGATATCCAGGTCCAAAACAAGCCTTTGGATCATCTCTGAGCCTATTGTCTACGTAAGACATAAAAAAGGTGGACCTATTACTCACAGTAAGTTTCACCAGCTCAGATAGTGTTGAGCACAGCGCCGCCTTAGTGATATACTGAGATACTCCTTCTAAAGTGAATACCGAGGACTTACTCGTATCAAATCCAGCATTTAACAATTGAGTCTTAAGAGATTGATGATTGAAGTCAATGCTAATATAGCTTACTCGATCCGATATTTTTAAAGCCTTAGGAAGTTTGGAGATCTTCCTGCGCTGGACTTGTAGTTGATCCACCTCAAAAAGCTGCATCGTAAATGGTAGTTTCAATCGGTGTGCTCTCATATCATATCCTGCTCCCAATATTACGTATTGTTCTATTCCTGCAGCAGCTATACGTTCAACAAGGTCATCAATGAAGCGAGTGCGAGATATAAGATGTTCATGAAAGCCTGGGATAAGTTTCTGAGTAAGTTTAACATTGAGCTTGTGACCTATTATTTTGATGAGACTTGAGCCTAGAACAAATCGCTCGGCAAACGGATCATGGATGATCCTACGATTAGGAGAAGCGAGAGATTCAATTAATCGTTGTTTAGCCACCCCTTGGGCGGTACCGTCTTTCGGAAATAACATACTACTCAAGGTTTAGAGGAGCTAAGCTCCGTTTTTAGGTGGTCTAAGTACAGGATTCCATTGAGATGATCTATCTCATGCTGAAAGATGACTGCCGTGAATCCTGATACCTTCTCCTTAATGCTATTTTGCTTCATATTGTCGTACTCTATCATGATCGTCTCTGATCGAGTATACGTAGTATCACTCCGATCAGGAATAGATAAGCAGCCTTCTCGGCAGGGTTGTGTTTCTTCAGAGTAGTCTGTAATCCTTGGGTTTAGATAAACTTCAAAAGGGAAATCTTTTCTGTCAAAACGCTGTACCCAAATGATATCTTTCAATATACCGACCTGTGGTGCTGCGATACCTACTCCCAGTGACATACTATCTTTTACTGTTGCATATAATCGATCAATGAAGGTTGTCAATACCTTATCATGGGGATCAACTTTAACCTTGGTACTTTCGGTCCTGAGTTGGATCGAGTCAGCATGATTTGTGATTTTATAGACTCTCATGGGGGCCAGATGATCTCCCTCCATGATATATGAGGCTTGTTCTCGAGTAAATTTATAAGTACTATTACAACTCATAAGAAAAAGAAGAAGGCTTAGGTTTGAAATTGATAATCTGTAATTCATATTTAAGAGGAAATATAGTATAGATCATGCAATTGAAGTTGGCTTAATTGAGAATATATTACATTCTCAAGATATTAGATATTGAAGACACAACATTTTCTTCAAAAAATCATATCATGTAGAATTGATCAACTTCTGTTCGTTGGCGAAGCCTATATCTTCAACCGAGATGCTTTGTTTTTCTATGATACCAAAATTGACGTAAAGATAAAATAGAATGGTCTGCACATTGATATTAACTGATGAATCATTCACAATTTCACGAAAAATCTCCCGTTATACATGTGGCCATTCACCACCAAGTGGAATTGGAAAGTTGGCAAACTCTTTTGTTCGCTTCATTCGACTTCCTTAATTGAGGAGGCTTCCAATATTTCAAATTCTATAGTCCAAGCATTTAGCTGCAGTTTACAATACAGAATCTACAGTTCATGACAATCGACTTTTAAACGGCTTAAACGCAGCTACATATTTGAAGTACATTCAATTAATAAAACCCATTATCTATGAAACGCCTTCACATCTTAACTCAGAAATCGACATACATCAATACATCCGTGTATGCAATCTACATTTAGGTAAT
>CACLQQ010000056.1 GCA_902609095.1 uncultured Bacteroidota bacterium
TGCTGGGAACTATCAGCAGAAGAGCTTAAACAGGTATTAGATACAGGTAAAGTATATATCTGTATACATACCAGTAATAATCCGATCCAACCTCTTAAAGTATCTGTGTTTAAAAGTGACTTTATGATTAACGTGATAGATAATTAGACAATATAGCTTATTCCAATGAGAACAGCTAAAACCAGAAAGAGAAGAGCAAGGCCGTGGGATAGGCCAAAGGCTACAGGGTATAATACTAATAAAAGTAACAAGGGTAAGATATCTGCACTGAATAGATGGACAGCAATTAATAAGTGTTGGCGAACAGCTAACCCTATATGTGCTACTGAAGGCTGTGAAACCATCTGCTTAGTTAATGGTGGTGTAACTGATCATATTATACCAGTAATACAAGGCGGTGCAGGCTACAGCAAGGCTAACTTTCAGAGCCTATGCCATAGCTGTCACAACCGTAAGAGTAGATTAGAGCAGATACATGGGATCTTATACGAATATGAGTATACAGAGAAGGGTTTAAAGATTCCAAAACGTACAGAAGCAGGTGAATTAATACGTATAGGTGGGGGGGGGGTAATAAAAACATCTTAGCTTTTGTCACATGATCCCCGCTTTTAGTTTGTTTTTACTTCGGCAAAATTCGGAATACCTCCTTTTGACAAAATTTAGATAAAATGCCAGTAGGACGACCACGAAAAACCCAAAAAGCAAAAAGAACTACAGGGTACTTATAGACCAGATCGGGATAATTTAGATAAGCCTGCGAATGGTGAAATCATTATAGGTATGGCTATCCCAGATTTTTTTGATGAAACAGAAAAAAGGGTATGGTAGCAAGTAAGTGAAGAGCTAAAAAAGGTAAATCTACTATACTCTATAGATGTGTTAAGCTTAGTGATACTGTGCCAGCAATTAGGTTCTTACTTTAGGCTGCATAGTTTAACCAGGGATAGGCTGGCACTACCAAAGGCATAAACAAATCTACCCACTAAAGTGCCGTCCCCAGACTTATATACCTCCAGCCATGAGGGTGATATTTTATCATCTATGGTGACTTCGAGATCCCATCTACCTATGATCGTCTCATCTGATATTTCCTGAGCATTAATCTGATTTGTGTATGATAGACCTAATGAGCAGATGACAAATATTGTGGTTTTAGATATTGGACGTTTAAACATTGCATTATAGATTTATGCGACTAAGGTAAGAGTTATCCTAATTCGATAGAGGAGATTCATGAAGGTTATCTGGTGAATCAGTTTGAATAAAATAAAATACCATTCAGAGAATACTATTATTTCTTGTTACATTTAGACTTTTTATGCAACAAATTTGCAAATATTAACATCAATATTCTATGATCAGATATAGTGAAGTAAAACGAATTTTGAAATCACATAATCTACGGATTACTGATGGTCGTATTGATATCCTGGAGTTTATATTGCGTGCGAATAAAACAATATCTATTAAAGATCTGGAGAAAGAGTTTAAATCTCTTGATCGAGTGACTTTATATCGCACATTAACTTCATTCACTGAGAATGGTTTATTACATAAGATTCCAGATGATAGTGGTCATGCGACTTATGGGCTATGTCATAATACTTGTGATTCAAAAAATCATTACCACGACCATATACACTTTAAGTGTAATGAGTGTGGAACTATCGAATGCTTGGATCAGAATGTCCCGGCTTTCAAAGTGCCAGGATATCTCGTTAAGGCGACAGATGTAATCTTGAAAGGAGTTTGTAAGACTTGTGTGATATATTAAAGTGAGCCTAAAATAGAACTGTGCGCCTAATTAAAATCTCCATAGACGATTATATTCTTATTCTAAGTATTTTGTGCATATCCGTCACAGGATTGATCAGCCAAGAGAATTGTGAACAAGTGATCAACGGTAGAATATTAGATCTGGAAACTCAAGAAGCATTACCATATGCCACTATTCAAGTATTGGAATCTGGTCAGAGTACTATTGCAGATGAAGATGGGTCGTTTTCATTAATCTATAATTGCAATAAGGAGATACACTTGGAAGTCCGATTTATTGGATATAAAACTGTGCAACATCATCATGATTTTCACCATGGTGATCCTATTATTTTGATGGCACTAGATGAGGTCTTATTAGAAAGTGTAGTGGTTGAAGCATCACGCTTTGCAGCTTTTGAGTCTGTAGCAACTCAAAATTTAGAAGTTGACAAAATTTTAATGTTAAGCAACTCTATTGGTGACCTGACAAAAAGTATCTCTGGGGTCAGCAGCCTTAGTACTGGCTCAAATGTTTCGAAACCTATAGTACATGGCTTACACTCTAATCGTGTATTAGTCATAAATGATGGTCTGAGACATGCTTTTCAAGTTTGGGGAGTTGAGCATGCTCCCGAGATTGATCCTTCTCATGTTAATGAAATTGAAGTTGTCAAGGGTGCCGGTACGGTTAAATATGGACCTGAGGCTCTCGGTGGTGTTGTACTTTATAATACTAAGCGTCCAGAGCTCGATAATAAGTTTGGAGGATCATTTGGGTCCTCATACCAGACTAATGGCAGAGTTTTTAGTGGGCAGCTGTCTCTATCACAGGGATCTCATCGATTTGCTTGGACTGCTAGTGGATTTGGGGTGAGACAAGCCGACCTATCTGCTCCAAATTACAGTCTTACCAATACTGGAAAAGTTGAATATGGGGCAAGTTTCAATACGCTTTATCACCTCCCTAATTTTGAGATTCAGGTTTCAGGAAGTTATTTAGATCAAAATCTTGGAGTCTTAAGGGGTGCTCTTGTTGGTAATCTTCAGGATTTGCAGAATGCTATTGAAAGAAATATTCCGAGTCCAACTTTTGAACCCTCCTACAGCATTCAAAATCCTAAACATGTTGTTGACCATAAATTGTTGAAAGCTGATTTAGCTTATTATGTCGGAGATCATGTGATCAAGTTACGTTATGGCATTCAGCAAAATGATCGAAAAGAGTTCGATGTGAGAAGAGGAGAATTGAATGATCGACCAGTGATAGACCTAAACTTAATTTCCCATACGGCAGATTTTGAATGGGTTCAAGCAAATAAGGGAATCTGGAGAGGAAGTTCAGGACTGCAATATTTCTCGCAGAATAGTACTAATATGCCTGGTTCTAATCCCATCAATTTTGTTCCAAATTATACTATCAATAATATTGGTGCCTATTCGGTACAGTCTTTCATTTTTGATAATTCATCAATTGAGATAGGAGTCAGATTTGATTATCAAATCTTAAGTGTTATTGATACCATTAGAGATGTCACATTTTATTCTAATAATATTGATTTCAAGAATGCAACATATACCCTTGGATATCTTAAAAAATTAAGTGATAGAATTTCTATTTTTTCAAACCTAGGTACAGCATGGAGGCCACCAAATGTTGCTGAGCTATATTCTTTTGGTTATCATTCGTCTCGGGTACAGTTTGGCTTGTGGCGGTACAACTTTGACCCGACTATTAAGACACCATTGACGGAAGTATTTGATGAAACAGATCGTGAAGTGCGATCTGAGAGAAGTTTAAAATGGGTTTCGGGATTGGAAATAAGGAGAAAAAAAATTAATGCAGAGTTTGTATTTTATATCAATAGAATTAATAATTATATCTTTCTAAGGCCATTTGGAGTAACAACGAATGTTGCCGGCACATTCCCATACTTTTTGTATGATCAAACTAATGCATTATTCATGGGAAGTGATTTAGACTTTAGATATAGTCATAACAAGAATTTTACTTCTGAGGCTCAAATATCTTATGTCTATGCCAATGAGACCGTAAATGATCAAGCATTTATTCAGATACCTCCAATGAATGCTAATTATACCTTAGACTATATTAATGGTAATTGGGGCGCTGGTATAAAATTGGATTATATGGCTGAGCAATGGAACGCTCCTCGAGTTATTGAACCTGCTTCTTTTCAGAATGGAGGGGCAGAGTTTGCGCAAAATGAAATATTTGATTTTATGGATGTTCCTTCGGACTATCTCTTGATAGGGGCTAATCTAAGTTATCAACAAAAGAGATTAAAAATAGAGTTCAGAGCTGATAATATACTGAATACATCATATAGATCGTATACTGATAGATTACGTTATTTCGGAGATGCAGTTGGTAGAAATTTTTCTTTAACTGCAGGGATAGAATTTTAATCAACTTAGTTGCAATACAAAGATATATGCAATTATATTGCACCTTGATTCATAATTAAAAAATTATCATGAAGACAAGTTCGATCTTTTATTTATTCTTCTTAGTCATATTGGCCCTTCTTGTGGGTTGCTCTGATGATGACGATCCTATGGAGATGGATATGGATAATGAGGAAGAAGAAGAAATTAACCAGGTAATGTTAACCTTCACTCCAGATAACGGCGAGGAAGCTGTCACCGCTACTTGGTTTGATGCTGATGGAGAGGGTACAGCTGCTCCAACTATAGAGGATATTGATTTGGAAGAAGGAGTCACTTATAGTTTGGCAATCACTTTAGCTAATACACTAGGTAATGAATTAGAAGATATTACTGCTGAGATTATGGAAGAAGATGATGAACATCAGTTCTTCTTTTCATTCACTGATGCAATATTCTCTGATCCAACGGGTAACGGAAATATAGATAATCGCAATGATCCACTGAATTATAACGATCAAGATGCTAATGGGAATCCAGTAGGTTTATCTACAACTTGGACGGCAGGTGAGTACACAGAATCAGCTGGTGAATTTAGAATTGTTCTGAAGCATCAGCCAGATGTCAAAACATCCACTTCTGATGCTAATACTGGAGGTACAGATATTGATATCACATTTCCATTGGAAATTGTCGAGGAAGGACATAGTCACGATGATGGAGAAGAAGAAATTAATCAAGTTACTTTGACCTTCACTCCAGACAATGGAGAAGAGTCTGTAACAACAGTTTGGTTTGATGAAGATGGAGAAGGAGTCGGGGCTCCATCCATAGGAGAGATTGATTTAGAAGAAGGTGTTACATATACTATGGCTATAACATTAACTAATACTTTAGGTATGGAGGATGAAGATGTGACTGCTGAGATTATGGAAGAAGCTGCTGAACACCAAGTTTTCTTCTCTTTTACTGATGGGATTTTTTCTGATCCTATGGGAGACGGTAATATTGATAATAGAGACGACGCCATCAATTATAATGACCAAGATGAAAATGGTTTACCAGTAGGACTTTCTACAACTTGGACAGCCGGAGAACACACAGATATGCCGGGTGAATTTAGAGTTGTTTTAAAGCACCAGCCAGATGTCAAAACATCCACTTCTGATGCTAATACTGGAGGTACAGATATAGATATTACGTTCCCATTAGAGATTGATGAAGAAGGACATATGCATAGTGATGAGGAAGAAGAGATCAATCGAGTTACTTTAACCTTTACTCCAGATAATGGAGAAGAAGCAGTTACTGCCGTATGGTTTGATGAGGATGGAGAAGGTGTAGCCAGTCCGACGATTGATGATATAGACTTAGAAGAGGGAGTCACATATGCGATGGCAATCACTATGACTAATACTTTAGGCATGGAGGATGAAGATATTACTGTTGAGATCATGGAGGAATCTGATGAGCATCAATTCTTTTTCTCATTTACGGATGGGATTTTCTCTAACCCAACAGGGGATGGAAACATTGACAACGGAGCTGATCCTATCAACTATAGCGATCAAGACGATAATGGTTTGCCAGTTGGTTTGATGACATCATGGACAGCTGGAGAGCATACCAATATGCCTGGAGAATTCAGAATCGTATTGAAGCATCAGCCGGATGAGAAATCTGTAACGTCAGATGTGAATACTGGAGGAACAGACATTGATATCACCTTCGCATTAGAAATTGATGAAGAAGGTCACAGTCATAATGAGGAGGAAGAAGAGATTAATCAAATAGTGTTAACATTTACCCCAACTGCTGGAGGGGATGTTGTTACTGCAACTTGGTTTGATGCTGATGGAGAGGGTGTTGATTCTCCAAGTATTGACGATATCGATTTATTGGCTAATACTGAGTATGAAATGTCTATAAGTTTAGCAAATACATTAGGAATGGAGGTTGAGGATATCACTGCCGAGATCATGGAAGAGGATGATGAGCATATGTTCTTCTTTGGATTCACTGAGAATATCTTCATGAATCCTACAGGTGATGGTAACATAGAAAGTAGACAAGATCCACTAAACTACAATGATCAAGACGCAAATGGCAATCCTGTAGGTCTATCTACAACATGGATGACCGGTGCAGCTACCACATCAGCGGGTGAGTTCAGGGTGGTTTTAAAGCATCAGCCGGGTGAAAAGACTGATACTTCTGATGCAATAGTTGGGGGGACTGATATCGACATAACTTTAGTACTGAATATCTTGTAATGGATAATAAGTAGTTAGAAACTTAATTTGGAATGGCATGGGTAATGAGCCCATGCCATTTTTTTTTGCAGCACTTTTAATGATTACGACCTGAGAAGAGGAAGTCCATAATATTTTGGGGTCATCATTCATATAGCTATATCCTCAGTTACACTAATATCATTTTTGTGTAGATTTAATCCATGGAAGGAATAGATCTGGTAAAGCTGAATTTTAGCAGTGGAAGTCTCCAATTGATGAATATTATTTTAGGCTTTATTGTATTTGGCGTTGCGTTGAATATGAAAGTATCTGATTTCAAAGCTATACTGAAAAATCCAAAAGCGGCTGCGATCGGACTGCTTTCGCAATTCGCATTATTTCCAGCGATTACCTTTTTATTGATTCAGGTATTACAACCCATTCCTTCTATTGCCCTCGGTATGATATTAGTCGCTTCGTGTCCCGGGGGTAATCTGAGCAATTTTCTGACACATTATGCAAGAGGAAATGCAGCACTTTCGGTATCTATGAGCGCCATTTCAACAGCCTCAGCAACTTTTATGACTCCTCTAAATATGGCATTTTGGGGAGGTCTCTATGTTAGCTCTTCCAACCAGATAAGTGCAATCGAGCTGAGTTTTTTGAATATGCTAATGATCGTAGTGACCCTACTTATTATACCCACTATAGTCGGTATGCTGATTAATTATAAACTACCATGGTTCGCTAAGATATTGAGAACTCCAATGCAGCGATTGTCGATACTTTTTTTCTTTGGATTCGTGGTGTTTGCCACATATGGGAATTGGGATTTTTTCTTGGAGTACTATTACATATTCTTTTCAGTAGTTATACTGCATAATTTGCTGAGCCTATCTACCGGATTTGGGATGTCATCTTTGTTTGGCTTATCCGATTATGATCGTAGGGCAGTAACTATAGAAGTCGGGATACAAAACTCTGGATTAGGCCTCATTATCATATTTAACGAGTTTGATGGTTTAGGGGGAATGGCAATAGTAGCGGCAGCTTGGGGGATATGTCACATTGTATCAGGCTTAACAATTGCTCGTTTGTGGCGAGGATCAGAGGACACTCAATTCTCTGATGCAGTTGCCATTCAATAGGTTTTCCACTGCTTTCAATTCAATCGCAAATTATAATTGACTCTATAGGAGACATAATTCCTGTGACTTAAATAATCTTATGGTATAGAAAAAAACAGATGAAGTTATCAAGTCCAATAGAGCTCCCTTGTGGTGTAAGAATTCCCAATAGAATAGGTAAATCAGCACTCAGTGAAGGGATGGCTCATCTAGAAGGAAGACCCTCACCAGCCTTATTCAAATTATATGAAGAGTGGGGCAAGAGTGAAACAGGTATCATATTCACTGGTAATGTAATGGTTGATCGAAAGCATCTGGTAAATGCTAATGTCATGATAGCTGAAGATGATGCGTTCCTCGATGAGTATACTGAGTTAGCCAGTAAAGCACAAGCGAACGGCTCTCAACTCTGGATGCAGATTAATCATCCAGGTCGGCAGGCACCTAAATATCTTGATTCTGCTCCAGTAAGTGCATCTGATGTCGCTATGCCAAGCCGGGTTTATTTAACACCTAAACCTTTGACAGAGGAAGAGATTTGGGATGTCATTGAACGTTATGGTAATAGCGCCTTAGTTGCCAAGAAAGCTGGTATGAAAGGGGTACAGATTCATGGTGCTCATGGATATTTGGTGAGCCAGTTTCTATCGGGATTAACTAATAGACGAACCGATCAGTGGGGAGGTGGTTTAGAGAATAGAGCTCGATTTGTATTAGAGATATATAGGAATATTAGAAAGAAAGTAGGACAAAATTTTCCAGTAGGCATTAAAATTAACTCGGCAGATTTTCAGCGAGGCGCCTTTACAGAGGAGGAGTCTATGGAAGTGATAAAAATGCTCGATGCTGAAAAAATGGATTTAATTGAGGTGTCCGGTGGTACTTATGAAAGGGCAGCTATGGTTGGTACCATGCAAAAAGAAAGTACCAAACAACGAGAAGCATACTTCTTTGACTTTATTGTTAAGGTCAAGGATTTGGTAAAAACTCCTCTGATGTTGACTGGGGGATTCAGAACTGCTCAGGTTATGGAGGAAGCATTGGCCAGTGGTTCCATGGATTTTATAGGTTTAGGCAGGCCATTCTGCATGTATCCACATCTCGCAAAAGAGTTTATCTTGGGTTCTCGCAAGGATTGCGCCAGCCCTGATGTACGGACTGGAGTAGATAAGATAGATATGTCAGGAATGTTAGTTACGCCGTGGTACATGTTCCAATTACATCGCATTGGAAAAGGTTTAGAGCCTGATACTAATATGGATCCTTGGATGGTCTATGAGAAGATAACTGGCAAGACAAGGCCGGTATAGAAGACTAAGAGATAATTTATCTGCGGGAACTCTGTATTAAGAAATTATTAAAATCTCTTGTTATACAACATTGATTGTTACAAGTATGTTCACATGAAGACCTTATGTAATAGCACTAATTTGGGTATCCCTGTAAAGTATCGGCTATTATTGATATTGATCCTATGCATAGGAATAGTGAGTCATATTTATGGTCAGGACTCTGGTTCTATGAAAGAAGCGTGGAAACTCATAACCGAAGAGAAGCTTTTCTCTGTATATGGTCGTAAACTGCATGATTCTAAGTTTAAAGAGATCAAAATTACTGGCAGGATCGAGTCGACCATATCTGCTATAGTAAGGGCTTTAGAAGATATTGCGTATCAGAAAGAGTGGGTATTGAGGACGAAAGATGCTTATGAGATAGAGCAACTTGGGATTGGTAAGTATTATTACTATTTGAGTACAGATATGCCGTTTCCTGTACAGGATCGAGACTTAATCGTTTACTATGAACGCATACAGGACCCCATTTCTAAAACCGTAACTACTCATGCGATAGCGGCTCCAGATCGATTGGCCGAAGAAAAAGGTATCATTCGTATACCAAGTTTTGAATCTCATTATATTCTAGTGCCGAAGGAAAGAGGATGGTTAGAGATGGAGTATTTTCTTAAGATAGATCCAGGAGGCTCATTGCCTGCATGGGTAGTCAATTTGGCAGCTTCAGCAGGACCAAAGAGTACGATGCGTTCTCTTTATAAGATTATAGAATCCGGTAAGTATGACGACGTTGTCGTAGAGGGGGTCGTCGAACCGTAGGCTCAAAAAAAGTTCGTATAATTCCAAACTATTTAAAGTCTAATCTACAGCTATATCAATTACCCAAATTTTACTTGGTAGTGACCCCTGAACATGCTGTGGCCTTACATCTCCACTACCACTGATATATAGTTTTGTTCCATCAGGGTTTCAGGCCAGACCATAAGGTCGATTGAGCTAAGCTGTAAGTGTTCTTCCTCTTGGAATTCCTCTTTCTCCAGATCCAGTAAATACCTCAACCGTACCATTCATAGCTACCTTGTAGACTCGATCGGTACTTATGCCACAGACATATAGATTACTGTTATAGTAAGTTATATGGCCTACCCACATAGCATGTGGTAAATTATATTGCTCTGGTCTAAACGTCAGAATATTAGCAAATAGAGAAATGGAACCATCTGGACTTATCTTAGATATTGTTCCATCTTGATTATCATGACTGATATATAAGTTGCCCATTTCATCACCGGTAATACCTCTGGGATTATTAACTACTGAAGCGAATAATGAACTTAAACCGGTCGGGTCTATTTTTATGATAGTACTTCCCATTTTATCAGTTAAAAATATAGTCTTTACATAGGTGACATAAATTCCAACTGGTTTGTTTATTTCAAATCCATCATGTTCTATGAGTGCTATTTCATTTTCATTAGTACTAAGCGGATTAATTTCTTGTGCACTTCTTAATACAGGATAGAGAATGCCAGAATCATCAAGAAATACACTGCCTATCTGACCTTTTATTCTATCAACAATTATGGAACGAGATGCCGTTTTGGTGATACGGTACAGATCAGGATAATTAAGAAATCCTGCGTTGATTTCATCCAATATATTGAAAGTGGGGGTGTAAAGAGAACCTTCTTGATCTATGGCGATAGTCCCAGCACCAACAGTATCAGGGAACGTGACGAACGTTCTAATTTGACTATTTTTCGTCAGTTCAAAATCCTTTGCTTCAAATGTGAAACAATTAGTGAACTCTCCTGCTTTATTTACTATGGTCATGACGGTAACATCATATTTGATTCCGTCTGTGATTAATGCTCCATCAATACTCTGAGAACTACTATTCAGTCTGATTCCCTGAATAGGGAATACGTCAGAGTAACGTGATGCAGTTTAGAGCTCTTAATTGAGTTCTTCTGCGGCTTTTATATCGAATCCGGTGGACAAAGAGCTTGGGATTAGGAATACTCGATATTCTTCTATGCCTTGTGGAGATAATTGCTTATCGAAATTTATCTCAATATCAGATCCGTCATTGTTGTTTCCGTTATCCAGTACGATGACATTACTGACAGGAGTGAACTCCAATCGGTCGTTGTCAGAACTGCATGATAGAATAAGTAATATGATAACAACAAGAATAGGACGCTTTGGCATAGGTATGATGTGTTAATTATGTAGTGATTATTGATACATTGTTTGAATCATGGAAATGCACCTTAAGAATTGACCCTATATCTTCTGAGATATGATGGTGAGAAGGTTGTATTTTTGACGATTGAATACAAATAAATATGTTTTTAGCTGACGGCCGATACAATTTTTGTGGAAACGTTGATGTCCTTGAAGTAATAGAAGAATACGGTTGCCCTTTATACGTGTATGATTATGATATAATAAAACGTCAGTATAATAGATTAGCTAAAGCATTTGACGGTACCAGCCTTAAGATTAATTATGCCTGTAAGTCTTTGACAAATGTTAATATATTGCGGCTCATCAGACAATTAGGTGCCGGCTTAGATGCCGTGTCGATACAGGAAGTAAAACTTGGCCTCCATTCTGGGTTTTTACCGGATGAGATTCTTTATACACCTAATTGTGTCAGTTTCGAAGAGATAGAAGAAGCTGTTGGTTTAGGTGTTAAGATAAATATTGATAATATCAGTATCCTGGAGTTGTTTGGACAGAAGTATCCTGATTATCCTATATGTGTTAGGATTAATCCCCATATAATGGCGGGAGGGAACTCTAAAATTTCGACAGGTCATATAGATTCTAAGTTTGGTATTTCTATGTATCAACTGCCATTAGTTGAACGTATTGTTAAAGCGACCGGTATGTTAGTTGAAGGATTACATATGCATACGGGATCAGAGATATTGGACTCTGAGGTGTTTTTGAATGGTGCTGAGATTTTATTCCATGCAGCCAAGTCTTTTGATCAGTTGACTTACTTAGATTTTGGTAGTGGATTCAAAGTCTCTTATAAGGATGACGGAATCGAAACCGATATCGAAGACTTGGGTGAGAAAATAACCAAAAGGTTTAAAGCTTTCCGCGAGGAGTATGGCAAGGACCTAACTCTTAAATTTGAGCCTGGAAAGTACTTAGTAAGTGAAGCAGGTTACTTCTTTGTTAAAACAAATGTTGTTAAACAGACTACTTCGACGGTTTTTGCAGGAGTAGACTCTGGATTAAATCATTTGATCCGCCCAATGTTTTATGATGCCTATCATAAAATATTAAATGTTAGCAAGCCGCAGGCTAAGAGCCGAATTTATACCGTAGTAGGTTATATCTGCGAAACTGACACTTTTGGGATTAATCGTAAGATTAATGAGGTTCAAGAAGGGGATATCTTATGCTTTAAGAACGCTGGAGCATATTGCTATCAGATGAGCTCGAATTATAATTCTCGATTTAGACCTGCCGAAGTGCTTATTTATAAGGGGCAATCGCACATAATCAGAAAAAGAGAATCTTTTGAGGATCTATTAAAAAATCAAGTAGAACTACCTGAACTGACCCAAGCAACAGTGGAAGTTTAGAATATCAGACTGTATAATAGAGGTAAATGAAAGAGTTAGCTCCGAGATACGATCCTTCGATCGTAGAAGAAAAGTGGTATAAGTATTGGGAAGAGAAAGGATATTTCCACTCTGAGCCGGATGAGAGAGAGGCCTACAGCATCGTAATTCCACCACCTAATGTGACAGGGGTCTTGCATATGGGACATATGCTGAATAATACGGTTCAAGATATTCTAATCAGGAAGGCACGATTAGATGGTAAAAATGTGTGCTGGGTGCCTGGAACAGACCATGCTTCTATTGCCACAGAAGCGAAGGTCGTAAGAATGCTCAGAGAACGAGATATTAAGAAGTCCGATCTATCCAGAGAAGAGTTTCTCAAGTATGCATGGGATTGGACAGATAAGTATGGAGGAATAATCCTCAAGCAATTAAGGAAGTTAGGGGCTTCTTGTGATTGGGAACGTACGGCTTTTACCATGGATCAAAACAGATCAGAGGCAGTCATTCAGGCATTTGTTGACCTCTATAACCGTAATAAGCTCTATCGAGATTATCGGATGGTTAACTGGGATCCAGAGGGACAAACGGTATTGTCCAACGAGGAGGTATTATATACGGAAGAGACGACTAAGCTCTGTCACGTGAAGTATCAAGTCGAGGATGAAGAAGAGTATATCGTTATCGCCACGACGAGACCGGAGACCATTATGGGAGACACTGCAGTAGCTGTACATCCAGAAGATGAGCGATATAAAAAGTTCAAAGGAAAAAACGTAATAGTTCCTATTGTTAACAGGCTTGTCCCGATTATATTTGATGACTATGTAGACAGAGAGTTTGGAACTGGTGCCCTTAAAATTACTCCTGCACATGACCCTAATGATTATGAGATAGGGAAGAGGCATAGTTTAGAAATTATAGATGTCCTTAATCCTGATGGAACCCTAAGCGAGGCTGCACAAGTTTACATAGGTGAGGATAGAGTCGTAGCTCGTAAAAAGGTGATCAAGGACCTTGAAAAATTAGAATTATTCGCTAAAATTGAAGATTATACTCATAGTGTAGGAAGGTCTGAAAGAACAGACGCTGTGGTAGAACCAAGATTGTCCTTGCAGTGGTATGTAGATATGAAGTCTCTTGCCAAGCCTGCTCTTGAGGCTGTAATGGCAGATGACATTAGGTTTCATCCAGAACGGCAAAAGAATACCTATCGCCACTGGATGGAGAATATACGTGATTGGTGTATTAGTAGGCAATTATGGTGGGGACATCGGATTCCAGCTTATTATGTTGGTGAAGAAGTCTTCGTGGCTAAGACTATAGAAGAGGCCTTAGTTCTGGCACAAGAAAAATTAGGTGCGGTTATTAAGCTAGAAGATTTGAGGCAAGATGAAGACGTTCTTGATACTTGGTTTAGCTCTTGGCTTTGGCCGATAACATGTTTTGGTGGATTCAATTCTAAGGAACTGGAGTATTACTATCCGACCTCTATTTTGGTTACAGGATGGGATATTATCTTCTTATGGGTAGCCCGGATGATTATGTCCGGATATGAGTGGCAAGGAGAGATGCCTTATAAGGAAGTTTATTTTACGGGTATGGTCCGAGACCAACAACGACGTAAGATGAGCAAGTCCTTGGGGAACAGTCCAGATGCGCTTAAACTCATTTCAGATTTCGGTGCAGATGGTGTACGATTTGGGGTGCTATCAAGCTCTCCAGCTGGTGGGGACTTATTATTTGATGAGAAGCTCTGCGAGCAGGGTAGGAACTTCTGTAATAAACTTTGGAATGCACTCAGATTGGTTAAAGGTTGGGAGGTAGATAAAAGTTTACAAATGCCTAAGGCCAATAAATATGCTACTGAATGGATCTACAATAAGCTGTATAGCGTAATCGCCGAAGTAGAGACGAACTACAAACATTACAGATTGTCTGATATGACAATGAGACTCTATAGTTTCATATGGAACGACTTCTGCTCTTGGTATCTTGAGATGATTAAGCCTAATTACGGAGATCCAATCGATGCAGGAAGTTTAATAGCTGTTCTCAATCTTTATGAGAATATCTGTTTGCTCTTGCACCCGCTTATGCCGTTTGTTACTGAAGAGATATGGCATAATATAAAGGATCGTAAAGCTGGAGATGATTGTATCATAGCTTCTTTTCCAATAGCAAAAGAGGTTGATGGAGCTATACTAGATAATTTTGAAATTTTAAAAAGACTCGTAAGTAAGATTCGAGATGCTCGGAATTCAAATCAGTTAAAGCCCAAAGAATTACTCAACCTTTATATTGAGAAAGGAGAAAGTAATTTCTTAGAAATAACTAATCTGTTCTACCTACTCAAGAAAATGGCTTTTATTGAGAAAGTAAATATAGTTGAGGAATTACCTGTGAAGGGCTCTTCTTTCATGTCTGATAATGAAAAGTACTTCTTACAATTTGATATAGAAATTAATATTGAGGAAGAGCGAAAAAGGATTCAATCAGAACTTGATTATGCCAAAGGCTTCGTTATCTCTGTAGAAAAGAAGTTGTCCAACGAGAGATTTGTTCAAAACGCTCCTGAGGCTATCGTTGAGAATGAACGTAAGAAGCTAACAGACGGGAAAGAAAGGTTAAAGATTCTTGAAGAGTCTTTGGCTAAGTTGAATTAGGATTTTATTGTATCAATTATTTGTTTGAGCTGTTGACTCAGATCAATCGTTTCAGATTGGTGTTTGGGAGTATTTTCTAGTGAGAAACTCTGAATTGCCTTGTGTAGTGAAGCAGAAGAATCGATGGATACTGCTTCACCACTCACAATCATCTGTCGAGCATAAGAGAACTTCTCATACTTTGGTCCAAATATGACGGGTAGTTTATAGACAGCGGCTTCTAAGGCATTATGGATTCCACTATCAAATCCTCCACCGATATAGGCAAGATCGCCGTAGCGAAATAAGTATTTAAGAACTCCTTTTTTGTCCACTATCATTGCTCTTTTTTTACTTAGTTTGTCTGTTGTTGCATCGCTGTATAAAATTGCGTTTGGGAAATAAGCTTGAATGTCATTAAGTGTAGTTTCATCTGTCTCATGAGGAACAATGAGAAGCCTGTATTCATCTTGAATTAAAGGCCATATGTCTCGAAATAATTTGATGTCTCGATGATGGGTACTACCGAGAATAATAGATTTTTCAAGATTGACAAAATCTTCAATAAGAACATCATTCCAGGGAGTGTTCGAATATTTAGCAATCGCTAATAATCGCAAATGCTGGGTGAAAAGAAGATTGCTCTTACCATTCATTTTTTCGATGAATGAATAACTGCTTAAATCAGAACAGCTGATCAATTTAGCCTTAGCTAATACTGAAGACCATAACTTATACCAAAGTTGCTTCATCAAAGTGTTAATCTGAATATTGAATTCTAATAAGTAAAGAGGGATGTCTCTTATAATAATCTCTCTCAGTAATGTTGGCCAAAGGAAGTTCTGTGCTATGATAATCTTGTCTGGTCTTAGAGCATCCAAAAAACTGTTGACTGCGTAATATGAATCAATTGGGGTATAACTCAAGCTATGATAAACTTGTTTGTTTGGCATTAGGATATCATACCCGCTTGATGAAAAAAAGCATAAATGAATATTGAAAGACTCTTCAAGTCTTGGTATTAGCCCTCGAATACTCTCGTATTCGCCTAAAGAAGAACATATGAAGAGAAGGTTCTTATGATTCGCATTTATGGTTTTACCCTTTATGATTGGTGACTTTCTGAGTTCATACCAGCTTTTAATCTTTGATTTAGTCGGGAGAATCCTGAGCAGATGCAAAAGGATTTTAGTTGCCTGCGCATAAATATGATATAATATGCCTTCTGTCAATTAAGTGATTTTTGCAGGTTCAACATTTATTGAGGAGTTGCCTTGATATGACATGATTCTCATTTTCGTTGATAAAAGTAAATAGAGTAAATTGCAATCTTAATTGAAGAAGGGTCATGACATATAAAAAGAATATATTAGTAACAGGAGGAGCTGGCTTTATTGGGTCTCATTGTGTACGATTGTTTGTTGAAAAGTATGCTGATTACAGAGTCATTAACTTAGATGCATTAACATATGCCGGTAATTTGGAGAATCTTAAAGATGTTGAGCATAATGAGAATTATGTTTTTGTGAGTGAAGACATATTAAATGATCAAGGCATTGAGGAGATCTTTAGAGATTATCAGATAACCGATGTTATTCATTTAGCTGCTGAGTCTCACGTGGACCGCTCGATAACGGATCCATTAGCTTTTCTCAAAACTAATATCTTGGGTACGGCCAACTTGCTAAATGCGGCCAAGACGTACTGGAAAGATGACTTTTCTCAGCATGTTTTTTATCATGTTTCTACGGATGAAGTTTATGGTAGTTTAGGTCCAGAAGGTTTTTTTTATGAGGATATGGCCTATGATCCACAATCACCATATTCTGCTTCTAAGGCAAGTTCAGATCATTTTGTCAGAGCATATGCCAATACTTATTGTCTGCAAACAAAGATTTCTAATTGTTCGAATAATTATGGCCCTAATCAATTTCCTGAGAAGTTAATTCCATTAATGCTCAATAACATTAGAAATGGCAAGCCTCTACCTGTGTATGGAGATGGTACTAATATCAGAGACTGGTTATTTGTTATTGACCATGCTCGTGCAATAGATGACATATTCCATAAGGGAGTAGCTAACGAGACTTATAACATTGGTGGTAATAATGAGCTTCAAAATATCGAGTTAGTTAGGCTACTTTGTGATCTGATGGATGACAAAATGAATCAAGACAAGGGGACTTCACAGAAGCTGATAACCTTTGTCAAAGATAGGCCAGGACATGATCACCGCTATGCTATAGATAATACCAAATTAACCACAACATTGGGTTGGGAGCCTTCTGTAACAGTAGTTGAGGGAATGAAAGCTACCATTGATTGGTATTGGGACAATGAAAAGTGGTTGAGGAATATCACAAGTGGTGCCTATATGGAATACTATAAAGCTCAGTACAGTCATTAATCCGAAGTTTGACAAGAGTTATCATAGTCATATTATTTTTATTTTTTGATTCTTTATTGATAGGATAGATTACACCTTATGAGATTCAGTTGCAATCAGAGTTAGATCTTAGAGGGGTTAGTTTAGAAGAACTCAATGCATTGATGGCAGAACAAGGAATCGATATTACTGACTTGCAATTGTTGTTTCCATTTGAATTAGGACAATTACAATTGGCTATAGAGCAATTACAATATTCTAAAGAATTGAATGCAGATTTATCATCTGACACTTTTGGAATGTAGGAGTTACCTCAATTAGAAGTAGATTCTATAGGAGAACAATTAACGGAAGACATAGATTCTGTAGTCGATTATGCGATCTATTTTCATCAGATTGTCAATGAAGGTGCTTTAGAGTTGATTTCTGATGAAACATAAAATCCGCCGAGTACGTATCGAGTAGTTGCAGGTGATGTGATTGTGGTTTCCATATTTTGAGTGAATCAACTCGATGAGGTTCATGAGGTGCTGCCCGATAGAAGTGTCATGATTAGAGACGGTCGTTTTAAGGTGATGGTACGAGGTCTAACGCTGTCCCAGATAAGAGAGAAGCTCAAGAAAAACTATCAGAGAGAATTTAGATTCAGAGATGGCGTATTCAATGTTAACCTCAGCACCATAAGAAATATCACGGTTCAGGTATTCGGAGAAGTGAATCAAACTTGTAGTTACACAGTGTCAGCTGTTAATTCTATTATGAACCTCCTTGGTGTAGCAGGATCATTTACAGATTTAGCTTTAGTCAGAA